>JAGTVG010000336.1 GCA_018224645.1 Cyclobacteriaceae bacterium | reverse complement strand
TGACACAAAGATCCCTGCAGTTGATTGTCAATGTATTACCAGGATTGCAGCATGCCCATTTCTGTTTTGTTGATCTGGGAAGTTCCGCGAGAAAGGAACAGCTATTAAAAACCGATCTGGATAATCTGATTATTTATGAGAAGGGAGATGAGGAGCTTAAACAATCGTTGATTAATGCGGCGGCCGGGGTGAACGAATTTCTGGCCGGTTGCGGATTTTCTTTCTGCCAGGCCGGGACAATGGCACATTTACCTTCCATGTGTTTGAATCAGGAGGAATGGAACAGCAGAATCCGTGAATGGATCTATTCTCCTGATCCGAAAGCCTTGCTCAATTCGACCATTTATTTTGATTTGCGGCATATCTATGGCAGAGAGGAATTGGTATCCGGGTTAAAGGAAAATATCATTGATAATATCCGGAAACAGACTTCCTTTCTCAACTACCTGGCGAAAAATGCCGTTGAGAACCCACCTCCCATAAGTTTTTTCAACCAGTTTATTGTGGAGACTTCAGGAGAACATAAAAATGAATTTGATATCAAAAAAAGGGCGATCATGCCGCTGGTGGATGCCGGAAGGTTGTTTGCTCTTGAACATTACTATTATAATTCAGTATCCACACTTGACCGGTTCAGGTATATCAGCCAGCAGGAGTCCAAAAACAAGGCTATTTTTGAAGAAGCAGTTCATGGATTTGAATTTCTGTTGAAAATGCGGGCCAGAACCGGATTACAGCATGGGGATGATGGCCGATATGTGGATATAGGATCATTTGATAATATCGAAAAGAAGATCTTCAAGGAGATATTCCATATCATCCGGGAATTGCAGAAGATAATACAGATCCGGTTTCAGCTCGATTTTTTCCGCTGATAAGATGTTCCCTGAACCATATGCCTCAGTGGAGTTGGGATCTGGTGTATGAGTCCGTTATCCTTTAGCAGTTTTGTGATTTGGGTCGATCAGAGTGAAAACACGTATCTGTTAAGTTCCTTCAGGGCGGCCTCCTTATGTTTATTCTCCACCAGGACAGAAATATTATATCTGCTTCCTCCGTAGGCGATCATCCTGACAGGGAAAGCCTCGAGTGCTCTGAAGACTTTCTGAAGTACTTCCTCCTTTTCGACAATCAGGTTTCCAACAATGCAGATAATGGTCTGGTTTTCATCGATGGCGACATCGGCAAACTCACTGATTTCCTTACTGATCGGGGCCAGGTTTGTATTGTCATCGATGGTAAGTGATACTGCCACTTCAGATGTAGTGATCATATCGATTGGTGTCCTGTAGTTTTCAAAAATCTGAAACACCTTTCTCAGAAAGCCATAGGCCATAAGCATCCGGGTAGATTTTATCTTAATGGCGGTAATGCCATCCTTGGCGGCAATGGCTTTTATGGTCTTCATTTCTTCCTTGTTGCTGATATAGGTTCCGTATGCACCTGGATCCATGGTATTTTTCAGCCGTACCGGGACCTGGTATTTCTGAACAGGCCAGACGGAGGATGGATGCAATATTTTCGCGCCAAAATAAGCCAGCTCTGATGCTTCATTGAAAGAAAGTTCGGAAATGGGATAAGTATTTTCGACAACCCTTGGATCATTGTTATGCATACCATCAATGTCGGTCCAGATCTGTACTTCTTCCGCCAGAATGGCCGCGCCGATCAGGGTTGCCGAATAATCGCTGCCTCCTCTTTTGAGATTTTCAATCTCACCTTCATGGTTTCTGCATATGTAACCCTGGGTCACGAATATATCATAGCTTTTATTGGCATCCAGTATGGATTCCAGGTGGGACCTGATATAGGAAATATCGGGTTCCTTATCTTCATCGATAACCATAAAATCCAAAGCGGGAATCAGGATAGAGTTTACATCCTGTTCTTCGAGATAAAGTTGAAAAAGCTGTGTTGACAGCAATTCCCCCTGGGCTAAAAGTTCATTGTTAAGCCTTTTATTAAAATAAGCCCCCGGCAGATTTCTTATAAAATCAAAATGCCTTTCCAGGATCCTGGCAGCCTCTGTTTTTTTCTTTTCCGTATTTAACAGATCATGGCTGAAATTAAGATGGTGTGTATATAATTCCTCAACTTTTACCCTGGCCTCTGCTTTCTGATGACCATTCAGTAAACGTCCGATCTCGACAAGTGAATTGGTCATGCCGCTTAGTGCAGACAGCACAACGATCTTTCTTTCTTTATGTTCAGTAATGAGCCGGGCAACCTGCTGCATTCTATCAGGTTTTCCCACAGAAGTTCCTCCAAACTTTAAAATTTTCATGTGTAAAAATTATGATAAGTTCAAAAATTAAGCATTTTTATTGCAGTGACGGCAGCCTCATCCCCTTTATTCCCATGTTTCCCACCTGCCCTGTCCAGCGCCTGCTGTTTTGTATCGGTAGTCAGAACACCAAAGATGACCGGTTTATTATATTTAAGGGCAACATCCTTGATCCCCTGGGCCACCGACTGGCAGATAAATTCGAAATGGCGGGTTTCCCCCTGGATCACACAGCCCAGGCAGATTACTGCGTCGATGTTTTCGGACTGTGCTAACCATTGTGCCCCCAGGCTCAGCTCAAAACTTCCAGGCACATTCTTTCGGAAAATATTTTCCCTGATTGCACCATGGTCGATCAGGGTCTGGTAAGCAGCTTCAAACAATGCCTCCGTGACTTCCTCATTCCATTCCGAAACGACCAGGCCAAATTTTTTTTCCCTGACATTCATTTTGTTGGAGATGGCCTGTGCGCTGAGATTTTTTTCAGATGTGGACATATTTACTAAATTTTATAAAAAAAAGGGATAAAACTTCGAATTTTATCCCTTATCATTAATTTCTTCAGGAGGTCAATTCGATGCCAACTCCTCCAGTCTTGCTTTATGTTTTCGGGCATTATTATATTCCCCGGATTCCGGGTATTTTTCAACAATGATGGCATAACTTGCGGCAGCAGCTTCATAATCCATTAATTTTTCGTAGGCCAGGGCCGCTTTCGTCAGGTATAACGGGCTTAAATACTGGTTAGGGTTTTGGCTGGCGGCTTTTTCATAAGATTCTGCAGCTTCCCGGTATTCTCCGAGTTCCATTTGCGCATCCCCCATCAGGGCAAGGGCCCTTGCTTTTACGACCAGGTCATTTGAGGAAAACTCTGAGAGGTAGTCAATGGCATTCTGAAATTCTCCCAATTTTAAATAGCTGGCTCCGGCATAGAAATTTGCCAGGTTCGCTGTCTTGGTTATTCCGTAATTATCGATGATCTCAAGAAATCCATAATTATTCCCATCTCCATGCAGGGCTTTCTGAATGCTGTCGGATTCAAAATAATATACAGCCTGGAACATATCCACCTGTGCCTGGTTGTTCTGGTTGCTCACATAATATCTGAACAAAAAGATGGCTGACACAATAACGGCCAAACCGCCGATCACAGAAATTACGATCACCCTGTTTTTCTCCAGGAATTCTTCAGATCTGGAGAGTTTTTCCGCAAGAACATCAGGATTTTCAAGAAGATCGTTTCCTTTTTCCCCCTTCTTTTTCTTATGCTTTACTTTTGCCATCGTTTAAATTTAGTGTGCAAAAATAATACATTTGGCAATAAAAAATTGATTTCATGAATTAATCCTTTATAAACGGATAATCTTCCTCCGCGTAAACATCCTTATACACATCTTCGGGAACCGGGTAGGGTGATTCTTCGGCAAAACGTACTGATTCGTCAACCAATTCCTTTACCTTTTTATGTATTTCATTCAGATCGTCTGCAGAGGCCAGTTTGTTCTTAAGTATAGTATCTTTTACCTGTTCTATAGGATCACGCTTTTTATAGGCTTCAAGTTCCTCTTTTGTTCTGTATTTTGCAGGATCGGACATGGAATGGCCTTTATAACGGTAGGTCCGTAATTCAAGCAGTGTAGGTCCGTCGCCTTTTCTTGCTCTTACGGCAGCTTCCCCGATTGCCTGGTGTACATCCTCTACCTGCATGGCATCTACCGACCCTGAAGGCATGTCATAGGCTTCTCCAAGGGTAAACAGGTCTGTTACGTTGGAGGTACGCTGAACGGAGGTGCCCATGGCATAACCATTATTCTCAATGGCGAATATGACCGGAAGTTTATAAAACATAGCCAGGTTCAGGGACTCATGGAAAGCTCCCTGCCGTACGGCACCATCCCCCATGTAGGTAATGCATAATTTGCCTGTTTTATTATACTGTTCGGCAAATGCGATCCCTATGCCAAGGGGTATCTGACCACCGACAATACCATGTCCTCCAAAAAAGCCTTTTTCCTTATCAAACATGTGCATCGATCCTCCTTTACCCTTGGACACCCCCGTTTCCTTCCCGTACAATTCCGCCATGATGTATTTCGGATGGGTTCCCAGGGCAATGGGATGGGCGTGGTCCCTGTATGCGGTAATGTATTTATCCCCTTTTTCAAGGGCAGTCACCGCTCCGGCCGCACAGGCTTCCTGCCCGATGTATAAATGGCAAAATCCCCTGATTTTCTGCTGACCATATAACTGACCGGATTTCTCTTCGAATTTCCTCATCAGATACATCGATTCGTACCAGAACATATAGGTTTCTTTTGAAAAGCCCAGCTTTGATTTTACATTTGTCTTCCCTTGAGGGGATGATTTGGTCTTCGTTGCCATATGGATCTTATTACATTTCCATTAAGAATAACAGTAAATATTTTTTTTGATAGAGTGCGAAAATAATTAAAAAACTACCAACAAAGAAATTTAATGCATCTTGAAAATCTCAGGCTGATCAATTTTAAAAACTATCAGGATGAATTTTTTGATTTTACAAATGAGATCAATTGCCTTGTCGGCAACAATGGGTCGGGAAAAACAAACCTGCTTGATGCCATTCATTATCTATCACTGACCAAAAGTTTTCTCAACAGCACAGATCTTCAGGCAATCAGGCACGATCAAGATTTTTTTTCACTCATGGGGACGGTGCGTAAAGAACAGCATGAATTCAAAATAAAATGCCAGTTGAAGAAGGGTGAAAAAAAGGTTGTATCGCTCGATGGTAATGTATATGAACGGATAAGCCAACACATTGGCCAGTTTCCCATTGTCCTGATCTCCCCGAACGATACCGATATCATCCAGGGTGGAAATGAATTCAGGCGCAAGTTTTTTGATGGGATCATTTCCCAGCTTGACAGAGAATATCTGGAATACCTGATCAAGTACAACTATGCCTTACGTCAGCGGAATCATCTACTTAAACATGCGGAATCAAAATACCGGATTGATCCCGACCTGCTGGAGCCGTACGATAGGATCATCATTTCCATGGGGGAGAGGATATATGAGAACAGAAAGAAATTTTTAGAAGAGATGCTTGAGCCGCTACAGACCCACTATGACCATATATCCGATAACAGGGAACATATTACCATCGGATTCCGGTCTGATCATCAAACGGACGATTTCAATCTTGATTTTATGCGGGCCCTGCGAAACGATCTGGCAGCAGGCCGAACCAATCTTGGAATCCATAAGGATGAATATAAAATTGAAATGGATGGATATCCACTTAAAAAATTCGGATCACAGGGACAGCAGAAATCCCTGATTGTAGCCTTAAAGCTGACCCAGTTTGATATGCTGCGGTCCGGAAACGGATTCAAGCCAATATTAATGATGGACGATATTTTTGATAAACTTGACGAACACCGGATTGACAAGATCATGAGCCTCGTGGCGGGACATACTTTCGGACAGATATTCATTACGGACGCGAGGCCTGAAAGAACCTTTGGGATTATCGAAAAGATCGAAGCTGACAAAAAGGTCTATTGGATTGATGAGGGTAAAATCAGTACTTCTGAAAAATAATTATTATATAGCCTGACAAACAAAAGTATATGAAAAAGATCATTTATACATCCGGAGCTCCTGACCCGATAGGTCCCTATAGCCAGGCTGTCCTGGCTGGTAAGACATTGTATGTTTCCGGCCAGATACCCATCGATCCTGTTTCCGGAAGGTTAATTACCGGTGATGTTGAACTGGAAACTGAACAGGTGATGAAAAACCTGGAGGCCATCCTGACCGAAGCCGGGTTTAATTTCAGACATGTTGTGAAATGTTCAATATTTGTCCGGAACATGGGGGATTTTCAGCGGATCAATGAAATCTATGGGCACCATTTTAAGGTTGAGGCCCCCGCAAGGGAAACCATTGAGGTGAGTAATCTGCCCAAAAACGTAAATGTTGAAATTTCCTGCATAGCGGTAAGGAAATGATCTGATTCTTTGAAATCCTTCAGGGAATTCATCACTTGGATGATAATATGTATTTTTACCATTAAAAATATAAGAATGAATCAGCAGGTCAGGGTTAGATTTGCCCCCAGTCCGACAGGTCCTTTACATATAGGCGGTGTGCGAACGGCATTGTATAACTATTTGTTTGCCAGGAAGTACGGAGGGAAATTTATTTTAAGGATTGAAGATACTGATCAGAACCGGTATGTTCCCGATGCGGAGGAATATATCCTGGAAACCTTAAAATGGCTTTCAATTCTACCGGATGAAGGCCCTGAAAAAGGCGGGCCTTTCTCACCCTACAGGCAATCGGACAGGAAGGCTAGGTATCCTAATTATGCCAAAAAACTTCTGGATGAAGGGAAAGCGTATTATGCATTTGATACACAGGATGAACTGGAAGAAATGCGTAAGCGGTTAAACGAATCCGGTATAATCATGCCTCAGTATAATGCCATTACCCGCACCCAGATGAAAAATTCACTCACCCTTCCACCAGAAGAGGTACAGGACAGGCTGAATTCCGGTGAACCTTATGTAATCCGCCTGAAGGTCCCCCGGGGCAAGGAGATCAGGTTTCAGGATGAGATCAGAGACTGGGTCCTGGTTAGTTCAGATACCATTGACGACAAGATCATTATAAAATCGGATGGGATGCCCACCTATCACCTTGCCAACGTGGTGGATGATCATGAAATGGGAATAACCCATGTTATCCGGGGTGAGGAGTGGTTGCCTTCTGCACCATTGCATGTACTCATGTATGAATTTTTCGGGTGGACTTCTTCCAGGCCCAGATTTGCACATTTACCGCTGATATTAAAACCGGAAGGGGTTGGTAAATTGAGCAAACGGGATGGGGACAAACATGGATTCCCGGTATTTCCCATTGCCTGGACCGATCCTTTTACAGGCGAAAAAAGTAAGGGGTTCCGTGAAAGCGGGTATCAACCGGAAGCATTGATTAACTTTCTGGCATTACTGGGCTGGAATCCGGGCACTGAGCAGGAGCTTTTTAATATCGAAGGACTCATTAAATTGTTTTCGCTGAAAAGGGTGAATAAATCAGGTGCCAAATTTGATATTGAAAAGGCCAAATGGATCAACCACCAGTTTCTGAAGGATGCGCCAACCGCCGTGCTGTCAGAACAATTGGTGCAGGATTTAAAAAATGCCGGAATCTCCGCCGATAAAACACAGGTAGGCCATGTAGCCGATGCATTCAGGGAAAGGATTACCTTTTTAAATGAGCTTTTTGTTCAAAGCAAGTATTTTTTTATCCGCCCGGCCGAATATGATGAAAAAGTGATCAGCAATAAATGGACACCTGAAGCAGTGAATGTCATTCAGACCTTCGGAAGTCGTATTGAGGAGGAATCCGGAAATTTTGATAGAGAAAGGGCAAAAAAGCTGTTGAACGAAATATTCGAAGAGAAAAACACAGGAGCCGGAACAGTAATGCAGGCTTTGCGGGTAGCTGTTACGGGTGTTTCGGGCGGGATCGATCTGATGCTGACGCTGGAGATCCTCGGTCCGGACGAGGTTGCAGAAAGAATACGGATCGCCATAAACAAACTGTCCGAGCAAGTAAAAAAATAGGATGACAAAGAGAAAATATCATAAAAAGAATAAGAAGGACAATTTGAAGGTGAATCCACAATTACCCGGATTTGATATTGAGATCAATTCATTTGGAGAGATACATTCGAATTATAAAATCGATGAGATAAACGAATTTCTGGACAGGAACCTGGAAGATAAAAAACTGAAAGACCAGCCAAAGGAAAAGAAGAGCAACAAGAAGAACCCAAAAAAAGATCGTAATGCGTGAATATGTTTTACGAAGAGCACGCAATGAAGTTTCTTTACCGCAAAAAGCGCAAAGAATGAATTTTAAACGCAGAAGCACGCAGGGAGCAGAATTTATCACGCGGAGTACACTTTTAACGCTAAGCATACGAGGGATGAATTTAGAACGCTGAGAGCCCAATGGATTTTTTAACGCAAATCACACGAGGGAAAATGATTTAGCATGTGAAGTGTGCATAGAAGCTCAAAGTATCATTTTTTGAGCAGGTGAAAAGACCCCTTTTACTGACAATGCGGGAATCGCGGGAAACCTGTGATTTCGTCGGGAAATATTACTCCTGAATTCATCAGTTATTTCTGCGGAAAAATTACAAAAAAATAATATTGTTCCGGAACTTATAAATATCCCTTGAAGTTATTCAATAGTAATGCAATGAGCAATTCAAATTGATTTTCAATTATTTTTAAAAGGCTGAATTATGCATAGAAATGATTTTTTAAAGTCAGGAGGAGTTCTCCTGGCTTGTACCTGCGGGACATCAGTTCTTAACGGGTGCAAGGCCATTACAGGCAATTCAGACACACCGCTTATTTCCGAGAATGCTTATACAATCAATCAGGGATATCTGGTCCTGGATCTTGATAGAATTCCTGAACTTGAACCAGATGGTGGATCGGTCAAACTGGAACTGACCTCCCGGGACTTAAAAATTATTGTTGCAAGGACGGGAAAAAACAGCTTTGTGGCCCTGAGGGATCAATGTACACACGGAGGAAGGGAAGTTGAATATAAGCACGATGAATCCATTTTCCGTTGCGTCAGTTTTGGTCATTCCAAATACGGCAATTCCGGGGAGGTCATAAAAGGTCCGGCAAAAACCGGCCTTGAAAAATTTACAACTTCACTGGTTGAAAAAAAATTGGAAATAAAGTTAGTTTAAGCGATAAAATTAAAGTGATATCCAAATGGCAGAAATCCACTGTGAAAATTGTGCGTGGAGGGAAAAATATGATACAAACCCCTCATCTTTTCTTGGAAGATTATGGAAATGGCATACCCGGATCTGTCCGGGCTGGAAAATGTATCTCAGATCTTTGACGGAGGAGAAAAGGCAGGAAATGTATGTAAAATACGGATACCGGAAAATTTAAACCGGCCGAGTCTTCCTGGTTTCCCGGATAAGCAGGGGCATTGCTATTAATTAAGCTCGTCCGATTTATCCGCCCCGGATCCATTTTCTGAATTTTATGGCATTTTCCTTGCCGATGATAACATCCTCCCCGGTGGGAGGTTCCAGCTGGAGCCGGATTTTGCCATATTCAATCGAGGAGAACTTTTTTATTGCTGAAATCCGGACAATGTATTGCCTGTTCACCCTGAAAAATTTTCCCGGATCGAGGGTCGATTCAATTTCCGCGAGGGAGTCATCTGTGGTGTAGGTATTAGCAGACTGATCTCTTACAAAACTGATTTTATGCTCAATAAAAAAATAGGCGATATTTTCAACGTCCAGCGGTGCAAAATCGACCCCCTTTTTCACCACTAGCCGTTTTTTAATTCCCTGATTTTTTTCCCCTTTCAACAGAAAATTACGGATCCCTGCGTTCACAAAATGATTTTCAATTTTTTTTAGTTTATCCAGAACCAGGCTGATCTTTTCAACTGTCACCGGTTTAAGAAGATAATGAATGGCGTTGTGATCGAAAGCCCTTAATAGATAATCATCGTAAGCAGTAACAAAAACTACCGGAAAATTCACCTCGCATTGCTTAAAGATCTCGAAGGAGATGTCATCCGATAACTGGATATCAACAAAGCCAAGATCCGGTTCAGGATTGTGCCTGATCCAACTGACGGCATCTTTTACGCTTTCCAGGCTGGCCAGGATCTGTATTGCAGGATCAACCGACTTGAGTATATTCTTCAATTTACGAATCGCAATATCTTCGTCCTCGATAATGATCACCTTCATCATCTGTTAAGTTTTAACAATGGAAGATACAGTCGAAAAAATTGTTCATCATTCTCAATCCGGATCTCTTTAGCGGTCAATTTTTTAAATCTTTCATTCAGGTTTGCCAATCCTGTTTTTGTGGAATCCCTGATGGATCGTCTGAGGGAAATTTTGTTTGTGAAAATAAGTTCAAGGTCCCTGTATTCCACCTTTAGCATGAGTCGGTTTCGTTTGGATATTTCATTGTGTTTTACAGCATTTTCGACAGCCACCATCATCGAGACTGGAGGAATAAGGAAATCGGAGAGAGGAAATCCCTTCAGTTCCATATCCAATAT
>JAGTVG010000335.1 GCA_018224645.1 Cyclobacteriaceae bacterium | reverse complement strand
GTTAATTCTACAGGTGGAATTGCCGTTCCAAAATTGTTGAAAGCCCTGGGTGTTGAAAGGGTGACAGAATATTATACTGAACCTGACGGTCAGTTTCCCCATAATCCTGAACCTGTACCTGAAAACCTGACAGTGATCTGTTCGGAAATAAAAAAGGGGCAATTCGATCTTGGACTGGTGGTGGATCCGGATGTTGACCGTCTTGCCATTATTGCAGAGGATGGTACACCATTCGGGGAAGAATATACACTGGTTGCTGTTTCGGATTATGTATTGAATCATACGCCGGGAAATACGGTTTCCAATCTCTCTTCATCAAAAGCATTGAAGGATGTAACCTACAAACATGGATGCTCCTATTATCCCTCAGCAGTGGGGGAGGTGAATGTGGTGGATGTCATGAAGGAAAATGATGCGGTAATCGGCGGTGAAGGAAACGGGGGAGTTATTTTTCCCGAACTCCATTATGGAAGGGATGCCCTTGTTGGGATCGCCCTTTTTTTGAGCTACCTTGCCAAATTCAATAAATCCGCTTCATTTTTAAGGTCTACCTATCCCAACTATTTTGCCTCAAAGAATAAGGTTGAGTTAACGGATGATATGGATGTTGACCTGATCCTTGAAAAGATCAGCAGCAAATACAACAGCCATCCGATCAATAGAATCGATGGCATCAGGATAGAGTTTGACGACGAATGGGTTCATCTGCGGAAGTCAAATACTGAGCCCATCATCCGGATCATTGCCGAATCCGACAGTGAATCAAAATCTGAACTTCTGGCCCAGAAACTTATCTCAGACATCAAGGAAATTATATCATACAAGGAGATTGAATGAGTGTATACCTGGACAATGCAGCCACCACCCCGTTGGATCCGGCTGTACTGGATGCCATGCTCCCCTATTACCGGGATAACTTCGGGAATCCGTCATCCACACACGCACATGGCCGGTCTGCCCGGTCAGCGGTAGAGACTTCCCGTAAAACAGTTGCGGAGATCCTGAATACCGCACCTTCAAATATTTATTTTACCTCGGGTGGTACCGAGGGAGATAATATTGCCATTCTTGGATTCATTCAAACATTCGGCATTGAGCATGTCATTTCAACCAGGATTGAACATCATGCGGTTTTACATACCCTGGAGGCTTTAAAAACCCCGGAGGTGTGTTATCTTGATCTCGATGCACAGGGCAATATTGACTTTGATCAGCTTGAGGGATTATTGAGGGACAATCCGGGTAGTCTCGTCACGCTGATGCATGCCAATAACGAGATCGGAAATATTCTGGATCTGGAACGTGCTGGGTACATCTGCCGGGAATATGGATCCTATTTTCATTCGGATACAGTACAATCCATCGGAAAATATCCTCTGGACCTTCAAAAATACCCTGTTCATGCAGCTGTGGGATCGGCCCATAAATTTCACGGACCGAAAGGCACCGGATTATTGTACCTGAATGCCGGCGGGAAAATAGAACCCCTCATCCACGGGGGTGGACAGGAAAGGGATATCAGACCGGGTACAGAAAATGTAGCCGGGATCGTCGGCCTGGCAAAAGCGCTCGAGATCGCCGCTCATGATATGGAAAAACACAGTAAACTGATCAGTGGGTTGAAAGAAAAAATGATCAGGGACCTGAAGGCCACAATTCCCGGGATAGCCTTTAACGGTGTTTCCGGAAACATGGAGGAAAGCCTGTATACGGTGTTAAGCATCAACCTTCCTGCTAAGGATAAAAAAAACATGGTCCTCTTCAAACTGGACCTGGATCATATTTCAGTTTCAGGGGGATCGGCATGCGCCAGTGGGGCTTTAAAAGGTTCTCATGTGATCAATGAGATCCATAAGGGGGCGGAAAACATGACAGTACGTTTTTCTTTCAGTAAATACAATACACCTGATGATGTGGACCATGCGGTGAGTTCCCTGCGGAGGATCCTGGATCAGGTTTCCTTAACGAGGGAATAAAGGCATTCCAGCCAGGTTTCGGAATCGTTCAGGCTATCGATGAATATCCATTCTTCCCCGCCTTCATGAAGAAAAATTTCCCTGAATTCCTCTCCGACCTCAATATTCGTTTCCAGGCAATCGGCAACGAAGGAAGGAACCATAACGGCCACCCTTTTATAACCACTTGCCGGGAGGGATCTGATCACCTCCTCCGCATAGGGCTGGATCCAGGGATCCTTCCCCAGCCTGGACTGGAAAACCACCTTATATTTATCGACAGGGATATTCAACGCTTTCGCCAGGATCCGTGATGTCTCAAAACACTGGGCACGGTAACAATTCATATTCTTTTCATGATAAGTCCGGCAACAATCGTTCAGCTGGCAATAATTTCCGGTGGAACTTTTGTAGATCTGCCGTTCCGGCAATCCATGGTATGAAAACAGCATAAAATCAAATGATCGGGAATGCAATCTTTTTTTTGCCCTTTCGACGAAAGCTTTGATAAAAAGCGGATGATCGAAATAGGTATTTATGAATTTTATTTCCGGGATATTCGTCCATTGTGAAATGATCTCCATTACCTTCTGATGGACAGATCCGGTGGTAGCGGAAGCATACTGGGGGAAGAGGGGCAAAATGATGAGGGACCGCAATGGATGCCTGGATAATTCATTCAGGGCATATGCAATACCGGGACTCTGATATCTCATACCCAGTTTCACCACAAATTCATCCCCGAGAAGTTCCTGTAATCTTTGTTCATTGAGCTGGCCGAAATATAACAGGGGAGAACCATTTTCCGTCCAGAGTTTCCTGTATATCCTGGCTGATTTCGGGGCACGGAAAGGGGCAATGATCAGATTTACGAGCAGCCACCTTGAGAGGAAAGGAATGTCGATCACCCGGGCATCCATCAGGAATTCCCTTAGATATTTTCTGACGTCCGGCACTTCCGGGCTATCCGGGGTCCCCAGGTTCACAAGCAGTACACCGGTTCTGGTTTTATTCATGGTTAAAAACGAGATATTGCAAAAATATAATGGTTTGTTAAGTAATGATGTTTTAAACCAAAATATTCCTCAGATGTTTGACCGCGGAGGCACAGCGATGATTTGCCACTGATTCCCGGAGGTCAAAAGGGAAAGCTAAAATCAAGAGCCATCACTTACATGGAAGGGATCATTGCCATCTGACCCGGCGCATTAATCGGCTTTTCTAAACTCCCTGAATGACCCCGGGCATATAAAAAATGATTGTAATACGCTTATTTCATTTAATTTCCTACCTTTGCACCCTAAAAATCATTGATTATGGCCTATAACCTTCTCAAAGGAAAGAAAGGTATCATATTTGGTGCACTTGATGAAAAGTCCATCGCCTGGAAAACAGCCATTAACGCTTATGAAGAGGGTGCCCGTTTAATTCTCACCAATGCACCCATTGCCCTCAGAATGGGTACCATTCATGAATTATCCAGAATGGTTGGTGATGCCCCTGTTATCGGTGCGGATGCTACTTCCGTAGAGGATATTGAGAATCTTTATGTGGCGGCCCGCGATCATTTTGATGGCGGCATCGATTTTATCCTTCATTCGGTCGGGATGAGCCCTAATGTTCGCAAGGGAAGATCCTATGGCGACCTGAACTATGAATGGTTCCAGAAAACCCTCGATATTTCCGCCCTGTCTTTTCACAAGGTCATGCAGGTAGCTGAAAAACTGGACATTATGAATGAATGGGGTTCTATAGTTGCCCTGTCATACATTGCGGCACAAAGAACATATCCGTATTATTCAGATATGGCCCAGGCCAAGGCAATGCTTGAATCCATTGCGAGAAGTTACGGATACCGAATGGCTGTTAAGAATAAGGTCCGTGTAAACACCATTTCCCAGTCCCCAACGGTAACCACCGCAGGTACCGGAGTTGGCGGTTTCGATGTGTTTATGGATTTTGCAGAAAAAATGTCCCCACTCGGAAATGCCACCGCCGGTGATTGTGCCAATTATTGCGTCGTGATGTTTTCGGATCTTACGCGCAAGGTAACCATGCAGAACCTGATGCATGACGGCGGTTTTTCCTCTTCCGGCATGACAGAAAACATGATCGAACTTTTAAAAAAGTAAAATCCATCCGGTGATTTTTTTTCCAAACGCCAAAATTAACCTCGGCCTTAACATCCTCGGGAAACGGAAGGATGGATATCATGATATCTCCTCCCTGTTCTACCCGATCAGACTTTCGGATGTACTTGAGGTGATCGAGGCAAGAAAATTTTCATTTTCATCCAGTGGCATAAACATTCCCGGTAAGGAAGGCGACAACCTGGTGATCAGGGCGTATCAGTTACTTAAAAAAGATTTCGCACTGCCGGATGTTTCAATTCATTTACATAAATCGATCCCCACCGGGGCTGGGCTTGGGGGAGGATCCACCGACGGCGCATACATGTTGAAAATGATGAATTCCATGTTTGAGCTTTTCCTCGACGATTCAATCCTGGAGGACTATGCCCTTCAGCTTGGAAGTGACTGTCCTTTTTTCATCCGGAATGAAACCATGCTCGCTTCCGGAAGAGGCGACGAACTTGAAAAGTTCCTGCTGGATCTGAAGGGATATTATTTATACCTGGTCAAGCCGGATTCAGCCATCTCCACCCGGGAGGCCTATCAGCTTATCCGGCCGGGGATTCCTGAAAAGGACATAAAAACGATCCTTCAGGACCAATCTCCTGCAGCATGGCGCGGTTCGTTGAAAAATGATTTTGAAACGGCATTTTTTGAAAAGTTGCCGGATTGCAGCGATATCAAGGAAAAAATGTACGAAAAGGACGCTTTATATGCATCGATGACCGGCTCAGGATCTGCATTTTTCGGTATCTTTGAAAAAAAGCCTGACATGCAGGGCGTTTTCCCTCCACCCTATTTTACCTGGGAGGAAACATTATAACCTGATCCACAGGTGTTTTCTCTTACGCCGGTTAAGCAACCTTCTCAATACGGGGTAGAGGATCACCGAGGATAATATGACCAAAGTACCCATATAAAATCCGGCATTCATTTTTTCCTTTTCCCCGAATATAAGAACAGCCAGTACGATCCCGTAAACAGGTTCCATGTTTACACTCAGATTGACGAGGAAGGCGGAGATCCTTTTCATCAATTCTATCGAGATTGCAAACGGATATACGGTGCAAACGAAAGCCAGTATACTGAGATAAAACCAGTCCATACCCAGCGGCGACAATTGCAGGGAACCATTTTCCGCAAATGTCAAGGCATAAATGGGAAGGAAGAGGGCCGTGGTGATGAATGCACCCATCATCTCGTAAAAGGAAATAACATACTGATTCTGGGAATGTGTCAGGTGTGAATTGATCACGGTAAAGGTGGCTGCCAGCAAAGCCGATGCCAGGGCGAGTAACAGTCCGACCGCATGATCGACCTCGAAATGAAAGATCAGGTATAACCCCAGGATCATGAGCGATCCGAAAAATACCTCAAGCAACTGGATCTTCTGCCCCTTGGAGAGGGGTTCGAGAATACTGGTCCAGAAGGAGGTTGTTGCAATACCGGCAAGACAGACGGATGCCGTGGAAACCCTGGCCGATCCGAAAAACAGGATCCAATGGGCGGAGATCAGGAGACCAGTTCCGAGTAGCTTCAGGATATTCCGGTGGCCGATCCGCACCCGGACCCTGTAGAGCCAGATGATCACCCCCAATCCTGACATGGCCAGAAGAGTCCTGAAAAAAACCAGTTCCACGGGAGGTATTTTGATGAGTAATCCCAGGATCGCCGTGAATCCCCAGAGGATGATGATGAAGTGCAGGAGCAGATAATCCCTGTAGGTTGCGGTCATCGGGGTACTGTTTTATATAACAGGAATCCAACGGATGAAAAAATGATGTTGGGAATCCAGATGGCAAGGGCGGGAGGCATTCCACCTGCTTCGGCCATCGTCTTGGAAAACCAGAAAAAGAGAATATAAATGAATGATATCAGAAATCCCAGGGCGATCTGAAAACCTGTCCCGCCCCTTGCTTTTCTTGCAGACACGAACAAGCCGATGAAGGTGAGCAGGATCACTGTGAAGGGAGATGCATAACGCATCTGTTTTTCAACTTCATAGACGATCACATCTTCCGAACCCCTGGATTTCAGGAGGGCTATATGTTCATTCAGTTCATTGATGGTAAGTGTCTCGAACAGTCGCCAGTCATTATCAAAATCCTTCGGGGTGATGTTGATGACTGTATCCAATTCATCACCCGAACTGTAGCGTTCCTTGAATCCGTCAAATTCCCTTAATTCCCAGCGGCGTATTTGCCATTTCCCAGAGTCCTCATTCCATTCGATCCGCTGGGCCGACAATTTCGCCAGAAGCTCATAATCCCGGATAGTTTCCAGGGTAAATTTATAGCCCACCTTTGACTGGTTATTATACTGTTCGAGATAAAAATATGATTCCGGTGCAACTTTGATGTGGATGTTCCTGTCGGAAAAATGATAGGGATTCTCAAAGTACTGGATTTCAAAGGCGATCCTGTCCTTATTTGAATTCGGAATGATCCAGCCTGTTAAAATAAAATTCAGGATGGCGATGATGATCGCACCATAAAGATAGGACCTCATCAAACGCCTGAAACTGATCCCGCTGCTCAGCAGGGCAATGATCTCGGAATGACCGGCCATTTTCGCCGTGATGAAAACCACCGCGATGAAAGTGGTGATGGGGGTGATCATGTTTCCTACGTAGGGGAAAAAATCCAGCAAGTACCAGAACATATCCATGAAGGAAAGATTGTTCTCGATGATCTTCTGATTCTTTTCTGTGATCTGAATCACACCGATCACGAGGAGCAGGATCCCTACCACAAAAAAGTAGGCGCTTAAAAATTTCTTGACAATGAATTTATCAACGATCCTGAACTTCATTCCTTATAACCTTTCCGATAATATGGATGTCATCTGATTCTTCCACGAAAGAAAAGTCCCTTTTGTTATGTATTCCCTCGCCTGTCTGACCACCCAGTGATATAATGAGAGATTTTGAAGGCTGGCGATCTGGGCCCCGAGAATTTCCCGGCTGAGAACAAGATGCCTCAAATAGGCTTTCGAATAATGCTGACTGACATATCCTTCAAGTTGTGCATCCAGCGGGGAAAAATCATTTTTCCATTTTTCATTCCTGATGTTGATGATCCCGGACGTAGTAAAAAGCATGCCGTTCCGTGCATTACGGGTAGGCATCACACAATCAAACATATCAATGCCCAGGGCAATGCATTCAAGGATATTTTCAGGGGTTCCCACACCCATTAAATACCGTGGTTTTCCTGCCGGTAACACATCACAAACCTGTTCAGTGATCTCATACATGATATCAGCCGGCTCTCCTACGGATAATCCGCCAATGGCATTGCCATCCATTTCAAAACCGGCAATCGTTTCCGCCGATTGTTTCCTGAGATCAGGATAAACACTCCCCTGAACGATGGGAAAGAGAGCCTGTCTGGAGACGTATAGATCCGAAGTATTTTCAAACCGTTGCTGACATCTTTTTAACCACCGGTGCGTCAATTCCATGGAACTTCTGGCATAGTCATAATCACAGGGGAAAGGTGTACATTCATCAAAGGCCATTATGATGTCCGCACCAATCCGCCGCTGGATATCGATCACATTTTCCGGTGAAAAGAAATGTTTTGAACCGTCAATATGTGAGCTGAAAGATACCCCGTCCTCAGTAATTTTCCGGTTATCGGCTAATGAATATACCTGGTAACCTCCGCTGTCAGTGAGGATCGGTTTATCCCAGTGCATAAAAGTATGCAGCCCTCCTGCCAATTCCAGAATTTCCATGCCGGGCCTCAAATAAAGATGATAGGTATTGCCGAGGATGATCTCAGCCCTGATATCCTCTACAAGTTCCCGGTGATGGATGGCCTTCACGGTACCCAGCGTTCCGACGGGCATGAATATCGGGGTATTCACGATCCCCCGGCCGGAAAAAAGCTGCCCTGTTCTTGCCTTCGTGCCAGGGTCGGTTGCTTGTATGTTAAATTGCATCTATCCCTCTGATCATTGCCACAAAAATAAAGCATCCGGCTCAGTATAATAGGAAATATAAGATTATCTTTGGTCGCGTGATCAGAACCTTTCCGCCCAGAACATAGCTATGGAGGTAGTATTTATTATTTTTCTCTCAGCCGCAGCGATTCAATTGTCCTTCAATATTTTATCTGTTGTAAAGCTCAGGTTTTTTAGGATGAAGGAACATTACCTGGATATCGAGGACAAACCTCTTTCGGTGATCATCTGCGCCCACAATGAAATTGATAATCTGACAAAACTGCTGGAGAAACTGAGCGTCCAGGCCTATACCGAATATGAGCTGGTGGTCGTCGATGACCGGTCGCAGGATGGCACGTATGATTATTTGTTGAAACTCCAGAAAGAGTGGAAAAATCTGAAGCTTGTCAGGATTGAATGGACGCCAAAACATATCAATGAAAAAAAGTATGCCATCAGCCTTGGTGTCCGTGCGGCAACACATGATCAGCTCTTGCTTACGGATGCCGATTGTGAACCACGGTCCATCTACTGGATGAAAACCATGATGAACCAGTTCACCGATCCCATAGATTTTGTTCTGGGTTTTTCATACTACAGGGAATATCCGGGATTCCTGAACCTTTTTATCCGTCATGAAACCCTTCAGACGGCCATATTGTATTTAACCCTGGCATTATCGGGTCTGCCCTACATGGGGGTCGGGCGGAATCTGGGCTACCGGAAATCCTTTTTCCTTGATAAGAAGGGTTTCAGTAAAATGCTTAAAGTCGTTGGTGGAGACGATGACCTGTTTGTAAACCGGTACGCCAGAAAGGATAATACGGTACCTGTGATTCATCCTGATGCTGTCATTTATTCTGAACCAAAGCTTAATTTCAGGGAATACGTTGTTCAGAAGATGAGACATCTTTCAGTCGGGAAAAAATACAGGGTAAAGCACAAGGCCATCCTTGGCATTTATACATTCTCAAAATTATTGTTCTGGCTTTCAGGCCTGGCATTATTGGTACTTACGCACCAGCTACTGTGGGTGGTCCTGGTTATCCTGGCAGTGATGGTTATGGCTATTTTACCGTTCATGGAAATTTCGAAAAAATTTGACGTAAAATATGAATATGGTTGGGTCTGGCTCATGGATTTTATGTATATTTCATTCTTGATAATATTCAGCCTGTCAGCTTTTTCATCAAAAAGAATTAAATGGAGTTAAATAAGGATTTTTCAAATAAAGCCTTAGAGGATTTCAAGCTGATTGACAAGGCGACCAGGGAAAAGGATCAGACGGCTTACGCCGAATTGATGAAAAGGTATAAAAAGCCGGTTTATCATATGATCCTGAAAATGGTACGTAATGTCGATGATGCGGAAGATCTTACCATTGAAGCTTTTGCCAAAGCATTCAAGAACCTTCATCGATTTAAAAAAGATTATACCTTCAGCACCTGGCTTTTCCGGATCGCCACCAATAATGCCATAGATTTTATCAGGAAGAAAAAACTGGATACCCTGAGTATTGACAGTTCCTACAAGGATGACGACGGGGAAACCATCAGCATCGATGTACAGGACGATAATCTTAACCCCCAGGAGGAGACGATCAAAAAACAGAAAATTGGCCTGATCCGTGATTTTGTCACTAAATTGCCCCCCAAATACCAGCGGCTTGTGAAATTGCGGTACTTTGAGGAATTGTCCTACGAAGAGATCGCACAGGAACTGGATGCCCCCCTGGGTACTGTAAAAGCGCAGTTACACCGTGCCCGGGAACTCATGTACGATATCGTGAAAGGAAAGGAGAGCCATATTTGATCAATGGATGCAGGCATTGATTTGATATTGAAATATTTCCCTGGTCTTACAGAAAAACAGAAAGAACAATTTGGAGAGCTGCCCGGCTTATATTCAACCTGGAACCAGAAGATTAACCTGATATCGAGAAAAGATATCCAGTTCATTGATGAAAAGCATGTACTTCATTCACTTGCGATAGCGAAATTCATGAATTTCAGACCGGGCACGTATATCATGGATGCCGGTACAGGTGGAGGTTTCCCGGGGATCCCTTTATCCATTTTATTCCCTGAGGCCCGGTTTCTGCTTGTGGATTCGATCGGTAAAAAAGTACAGGCGGTGAAGGAAATTGCTGCCAGCCTTGAGTTACATAATGTAGCCATAAAACAGGAACGGATTGAAAAAATAACAGATAAATTTGATTATATCATTTCGCGCGCAGTGACGGAATTATCACGTTTTCTCCGGTGGACAAATGGGAAAATAAACAGGTCAGGGTATAATGAAAAACCTAACGGGATCATTTATCTTAAGGGCGGGGATCTTACATCCGAGGCACGGGAGACTGGCAGATACATTGAAATTTACGATATTAGTACATATTTCCGGGAATCATTTTTCAGCAGTAAAAAATTAGTATTCATACCCCAGACAAAATGAATAGAGAGGGAGGGAAATATGCCATCATTTAACCATTTACATTGCCATACACAATTTTCGTTGCTTGATGGGGCCGCACCTGTCAGGGAAATGATCCAGAAAGCACATGCTGACGGGATGAAAGCCGTGGCCCTGACAGACCATGGGAACATGTTCGGCGCATTTAAATTTGTTGCCGAAGCAAGCCGCTACAATGTCAAGCCTATCCTGGGTTGTGAGTTTTATGTGGTGGAGGACCGGCATAAAAAGGCCTTCACCAAGGAGAAAAGGGATAACCGGTATCATCAGTTGCTGCTGGCCAAAAACGAAACGGGATATAGGAATCTCATGAAGCTGACATCCCTGGGATATATTGAAGGATTGTACAGCAAATGGCCCAGGATAGATAAGGAGCTTATTGAAAAATATCATGAAGGATTGATCGCCACCACCTGTTGTATTGGTGCCACGATTCCACAATATATTCTGTTTAAGACAGAAGCAGAGGCAGAGGTTGAATTCAGGTGGTGGCTGGATATGTTTGGTGAGGATTATTATATCGAACTTCAGCGCCATAACCTGTTGAACGTCGATAATTCAGGGAAAAGCCAGGAAGACGTGAACCAGGTATTGTTGAAATGGTCAAAAAAATACAATGTGAAAGCCATTGCAACGAATGATTCCCATTATGTAGATCAGGCTGATTCCGAGGCACATGATATCCTTCTTTGTGTCAATACAGGGGATCTGAAATCAACACCTATCGGAGATGGCAAGGGATTCCGGTTCGGCTTTCCGAACAATGAGTTTTATTTTAAAACCCAGGAGGAAATGTCAGGCCTTTTTTCCGATGTCCCCCAGGCGCTGGACTATACCGGTGAAATCGCTGATAAATGTTTCCATCCTAACCTTAAAAGGGGTATCCTCCTGCCCAATTTCCCTATTCCCGAAGGTTTTATGGATGCGGATGGTTACCTCAGGCATCTGGCTTATCACGGGGCGAAAAAAAGATATGCTGAAGTGAGCACGGAGGTCGAGGAAAGGATCAATCATGAATTGAACATCATCAGGACCATGGGATTCGCCGGGTATTTCCTGATCACCCAGGACATGATCAATGCTGGCAGGAATCTCGGGGTCATGATCGGGCCCGGGAGAGGCTCTGCCGCGGGTTCCGTGGTCGCCTATTGCATTGGGATCACGAATATCGATCCCATAAAATATAACCTTCTTTTTGAACGGTTCCTGAATCCGGAAAGGGTATCCATGCCTGATATCGATACGGATTTCGATGATGAAGGCAGACAGAAGGTGATCGATTACGTGGTGAATAAATATGGTCATAACCAGGTTGCTCAGATCATTACCTATGGCACCATGGCTGCCAAAATGGCCATCCGGGATGTTGCCCGCGTCCTTGACCTTCCCCTGTCCGAAGCAGACGCCCTTGCCAAACTGGTTCCTGAACGCCCGGGGATCACCCTCGAACAGGCTTTTAAGGAAAATCCCGATCTCCTGGAGATCCGCAAAGGTGACGATGACAGGGGAAAGGTGCTTCAACTGGCTGAAAAACTGGAGGGTTCGGTAAGAAATTCCGGGATCCATGCTGCAGGGGTCATCATTGCCCCCGATGATATTACCAATTATATTCCCGTATCCACTTCCAAGGATTCAGAATTGCTTGTCACCCAGTTCGACGGAAAAGTTATCGAAGAGGCGGGTATGCTCAAGATGGACTTTCTGGGACTGAAGACATTGTCCATCATCAAGGATGCCCTGGATAACATTGAACAGTCTAAGGGAATGAGGATCGATATAGATCAGATATCTTTTGAGGATGAAAAAACTTTCTCCCTGTACCAGAAAGGAGATACGGTGGGCACGTTTCAGTTCGAATCCAACGGAATGCGGAAATATCTCCAGGAACTCAAACCTACCAGCCTGGAGGATCTAATCGCCATGAATGCACTTTTCCGGCCAGGCCCGATGGATTTTATCCCGAATTTTATCAACAGGAAACACGGCCGGGAGAATGTTGAATATTCACATCCTTTACTGGAGCCCCTCTTGAAAAATACGTACGGGATCATGGTTTACCAGGAACAGATCATGCAGACAGCACAGGTCATTGCCGGATTTTCCCTTGGAAAAGCCGATATCCTGAGAAGGGCCATGGGGAAGAAAAAAATGGATGTGATGCGTAGCATGCAGATGGAATTTATCGAAGGGGCGGAAAAGCTGCATGGGATCAGCGCACAGAAGGCGACGGAAATTTTCGGGATCATGGAAAAATTTGCCGCCTATGGGTTCAACCGTTCCCATTCTGCTGCCTATTCCGTGGTGGCCTATCAGACAGCCTTCCTGAAAGCGTATTATCCTGCAGAATTTATGGCTTCCGTTCTTTCGCATAACCAGAGCAATATTGAGAAGATTACCTTCTTTATGGAAGAATGTAAACGGATGGGATTGAAAGTACAGGGTCCCGATGTGAACCAGAGCAATAATTTATTCAGCGTTAACAGGAATGGTGAGATCGTATTCGGTCTTGGAGCGATCAAGGGCACCGGGGAGTCTGCCGTTCAGGCAATTATCAGTGAACGTGAAACGAACGGGCATTACCAGGATATTATCAATTTTGCAAGCCGGGTGAATCTGCGGGTGGTGAATAAAAAAACATTTGAAAGCCTTGCCATGTCGGGTGCATTTGATGGATTCGGGAACTATCACCGGCGGCAGTATCTGTTCGTGGATGAATCAAACTCAAGCCTGATCGAAAAGGTGATCCGGTACGGGAATAAGGTACAGACTGAAAAGAGCGCAGCACAGCAATCCCTCTTCGGGGAAACCAATAATGCCGAATTGCCCATGCCGAAAGTCGAAAACTGTGAGCCGTTCACCAACATTGAAAAATTGAGGATTGAAAAGGATATTGTCGGATTTTATATTTCCGGGCATCCGCTGGACCAGTTTAAATTTGAACTCCGGCATTTCTGCAATACAGACCTTTCACAATTCAGCGACCTTGAGTCGTTGAAGGGAAAGGAGTTGAGATTCGGAGGCATCGTTTCGAATTATTCGCATCGTTTCACCAAGAACGGAAAACCCTATGGAGTGCTGACCCTTGAAGATTATGAAGGTTCAAATACTTTTTACATTTTTTCCGATGATTACCTGAAGTACAAACAGTTCTTCGAGCTGGATTGGTTTCTGTATGTCAGGGGAAGTGTGGTAAACCAGCAGTGGAAGGACAATGAACTGGAATTCAGGTTCAGCGAAATAAGCCTGCTCAGTGAGGTAAAGGAAAAATACTATGACGGGATTGAATTGCATATGAACATCAACCATATCTCTAAAGATCTTATTGAAAGGCTGGAATTGCTGGCAGATCAGTATCATGGTAAGGGTTCTGTGCTTGTCAATATCCAGGATGAGCAGGAAAACATCAGGGTCGACCTGTTTGCACGAAAGATCAGGCTGGGAATTGATGATCAGTTGATTGCCGAGCTTGATTCCATTCCCGGGATGGAATACAAAATTCTGTCCCATTGATTGTCTTCCAAAATACAAATAAAAAGTTCGTGAAAAAAAGGACATCCCGGCTAAAACATTTCATCGTATATTTGCCTTAAATTTTTTATTGAAAAGAAAATCATAAATAGATAATCGAATGAGCAAACCGATTGAATTGACAGACAACAATTATAATGAAGTTCTTGATTCACAAAAGCCAATACTGGTTGATTTCTGGGCCGAATGGTGCGGTCCATGTAAACTGATCGGACCGGTTGTAGAAGAACTGGCCAGGGAATATGATGGAAAGGCCGTATTTGCCAAGGTGGATGTTGACAGTAACCCGGTGATTTCCGCAAAATATGGGATCAGGAGCATACCCACCCTGTTATTCTTCAAAAATGGTGAAATAGTCGATAGGCAGATCGGTGCCGTCCCCAAAAGTATCCTGGCGAAAAAACTAGAGGCTCAACTGGCGTAAATTTATGTGGAGATGTGGAGACGTGGAGATGTGGAGATGTGGAGACGTGGAGATGTGGAGATGTGGTGATCAACCTACGCCAAGGCTACGGATGATACAAGCGGAGACGTGGAGTCGTGGATTGAATGTCTGATTGAGATTTCCGTGATCAAATAAAAACAAATCCAGAGAACCAGTGAACCAGTGAACCAATTATGAATGAAGTTATTCCTGTCAAAGTAGCCAACGGAAAGGCCGGAAGCCGATCACCTTAGCCACCCTCGCTAAACTCAGGTCAGGCTTCGGTGATTAAAGGAAGCTGGAAGCCTAATGCCTGTCTGCCAACAAGGCAGGCCGGAAGCTGGAAGCGGTACGCAAAGATCAGGACCCGTAGTTCGGATACACTGCTTATCCGCACACGAGGCGGAAGGATTTTTGGACTTCGACTTTGCGTTCTCCTTCAGGCTTCAGGCTTCGGGCTATACACACCGAACCTCGTCCGACCACTGGCCCATGTCTGTGCGTTGGAAGCTGGTCAGAGGAGGAGATACCGGAGACGTAATCCCGGAAAAGCAGAAAAGCTGGAGGCCGGAAGTTCGATCCGCGTATCCCTGCGGCAGGCAGGCACGTTTCCGGTTTTCCGCGTATCTACAATCGCCAGTGAACCAATATCCGGTTCCAGGATTTTATGTGGAGATGCGGACATTCCATTACGCTGAAAAAACGGGCATCAGAATTATATTTCAGTTATTTTTACAGAAATTATTTTTATGCCAATTTTCTATCATCTGATCATCCGGACCTATAATCTGCTTTTAACCGTCTCCTCCCTGTTCAACCGGAAAGCCCGCCTCATTATCCAGGGCAGGAAAAAAACTTTCAGGATCATCCGGAAGATGCGGAAACCCGGGGAAAGGATCATCTGGTTTCATTGTGCATCCCTGGGAGAATTTGAACAGGGCCGTCCTTTAATGGAGTCTCTGAAAAAAAACCAGCAGGATTATAAAATTTACGTCTCTTTTTTTTCCGCTTCGGGTTATGAAATTAAAAACAGCGATCCACTGCTTGACTGTGCTTTTTATTTACCGGCCGATACAGGAACAAATGCCAGAAGACTTTTATCCCTGATGAATCCGGAAATGGCGGTCTTTATCAAATATGAATTCTGGTACCATTTTTTTCGTGCCTGTAACAGGCGGAATATACCCATTGTATCCATTTCGACCATTCTGAGACCCGACCAGGTCTTCTTCAGATCCTACGCGAAATTTTACCGGGATGTCCTGAAACGTGTTGATGCCTATTTTGTCCAGAATGAAGAAACCCGGGATCTCCTGAAGAATATCGGGATTGACCAGGTCATGATCACCGGTGATACCCGGTTCGACAGGGTCTTTAAGATCAGATCCGGTCATAAACCGCTGCCTCTCATCGAACAATTTATGAATGGTAAACGCCTGGTCATCCTGGGAAGTACCTGGAAATCTGATATCGATCTCTGGCGAAAATTTATAAATGACAACAGGGAGAAATATAAATTCCTGATCGCCCCGCACCATATCGATGAGGCGAATCTGAGGTACATCGAAGACCAGGTTAGCTTAAAATCAATCAGGTTCTCGAAGGTAAATGAAAACCCGGATGCCGGTATCGAGATGATAATCATGGACAGAATCGGTCTGCTGTCATCTCTTTATTATTATGGATATGTAAATTATGTGGGAGGATCCTTCAATGAAGGTTTGCACAATCTTCTTGAACCTGCCGTATATGGTGCACCAGTCCTCATGGGCAGAGCTGATACCAATGAGAAATACCAGGAAGCCGTCGATCTTGTTGCAGCAGGAGGTGCTTATGAGATCAATGATCTGGAAGAACTTGAACGTATCATGCATTCATTTTCGGGTGATGACCATTTCTACTGGGATACGGGTGACAGGGCAAAAAAATATGTTGAATCGAATCTGGGCGCAACCGGCAAGATCGTTTCCTCACTGGAAAAAATGTTAAACAAAAGGCATGGAAGGGCTGGTATTTAGATCAACGGGTTTGTGGTATGATGTAAAAACTGAGAACGCGAGCATGTTGAGATGCAGGTTACGTGGCAAGCTAAGACTTACCGGATCAAGGATCACCAACCCGGTTGCCGTAGGGGACTTTGTGGAAATTGAACCTGAAAATACTGACAGCGGCATCATAACGCAGGTCAGGCCGCGGGAGAATTACCTCATCCGTAAATCAACCCGGAAATCGCACCACGGGCATATCATTGCCGCAAATATCGACCTGGCGGTTCTGATCGCCTCCTATGTTTTCCCAAGGACTTCACTGGGATTTATTGACCGTTTCCTTGTCGCTGCAGAATCGTTCAGGATACCGGCCAGGATTATTTTCAACAAGGCCGACCTGCTGGATGAAGAGCAGCTGGAACTACAGCAATTCCTGCAGGAGATCTACGCCGGAATTGGTTATGAGAACCTGTTGATCTCAGCGGTGGAAGATAAAGGTTTTGACCAGGTATGGGAATGGTTGCACGGGAAAAAAACCCTGTTTTCAGGCCATTCGGGCGTAGGGAAATCCACCCTGCTGAACAGGCTGGATCCTGCTCTTGAAATAGCAACCAATGAAGTATCCACTTTTGCCGATAAGGGCATTCATACCACAACCTTTGCCACCATGTATGAACTGGGGAAGGATACTTATATCATCGATACACCCGGCATCAAGGAACTCGGCCTCCTTGAAATGGAAAACTGGGAGATCAGTCATTATTTTCCGGAAATGCGCGAATTGCTGGGGCAATGCCGGTTTAATAACTGCCTGCATATCAATGAACCCGGCTGTATGGTCTTACAGACCTTGAAAGAGGGGAAAATTTCTGAACTGAGATACGAAAGTTATTTAAGCATGATCATGGAGGAAGACAACCGCCGGTGATGTAAATCAGGTGATCGGCAGCCTGTCGATGAGACTCATGAAATTCATGGCCTGCACAAAATTGCCTGAAAGGATTGCCTGCCTGCCTTCATAAGCTGCCCTTTTTGCCAGTGCAAGATGTTCTGACCTGTTCCTGTTTAGCCTTTCAGCCTTTATGCATACCCGGTAAGTTGAAGCAAGGATTCTGCTGCTGGCCGTGTACTGCCTGGAAGAAAGGGAACCCCGTACGAGCCTCTTTTTAACCAGTACTTCATCCGTAAAGCAGTATTTATACTTTCTGGAGGACCTGACCCAGAAATCAAAATCTTCGTAAGCCAGGTTTTCATCATAACCCCCAAGCACCTCCAGCACTATCCTTTTTATCATCATGGTAGGGCTGCAGATAAAATACCTGGCCAGCAGTTCACGGTATATGTCGCCTTCCGGAACATGCTCAATAAGGTTCCCTGCATGATCTTTTTTATAATGGGTTCTGAGGAAGACGGCATTTTCATCAATATAGGCTGCATCCGTAAAATGTACACCGAAGGATTCATCTGAACGTTCCATGCATGCAACCCCGGTACGTATCCTTTCCGGCATCAGGATATCATCCGCTGCAAGATCGATAATATATTTTCCACTGGAAGCCCGAAAACCGGTGTTAAAAGCCTTACAGTTTCCCTGGTTATTTTCGAGAAAGATCGTTCGGATTTCCGGATTCCCCAAGGCAATTTCTTCAATGATCTGCCTGCTCATGTCAGAACTCTTATCATCCACAACGATGATTTCAACCGGTGAATAATCCTGAGCTAAAACCGATTCCAGCGATTCTTTTATGAACCGGGCATGATTATAGCACAGACAGATGACGGAAACCAGCGGTAAATCCATTTAGAATAAGATACGCTTGTTTAAAAATATTAAAATTAAAAACAATAACCCATACCTGGCGGCATGGGCTGCAGGGATCCCTGCTATGCCAAAATAATATGAAAATAACAGGACGAGCCCGAAATATAAGATGGCTGAACCGGCCTGAAGAATGATGAAGGTCCTGGTCCGGGCCTGTGCAGATATAATGTAAGTGAGCAGGTATGAGAGGAAACAGAAAAAATCCCCGATCAGTTGATAGGGCATCAACGTTTCGGCCGGTATAAAATTCCGGTCAAAAAGAAGGATAAGTACAGGTTCCCGGAAAAGGTAGATCAGGGATAAGCCGATGATGCTGACCACCAGCACAATCTTCAGCACATCCTTCAGATATTTCCTGAGTTGTTCCGGGTCAAAAATCAATGCGGAAACCTGGGGATAATACACGATCCCTACGGTATTGATGAACAGCATCATATAACTGTCGGAGATCCTGACCACGGATTGCCAGAGCCCGGTGAGGTGCAATCCAAAATGCTGGATTGCATAGTCCCTG
>JAGTVG010000334.1 GCA_018224645.1 Cyclobacteriaceae bacterium | reverse complement strand
TATTGAATACGTTTTCGATTTGAGAGATCGTTTATATTATCTATATTTACAATCTAATTTTTGGATAATACGATGGAAATTTTAGGACACATATTCTTATTTGGGATGCCGGGTGGACCCGAATGGTTAATTATCATTCTTTTTGTGATTATCTTTTTCGGGGCCAAGAAAATACCTGAACTGGCCCGCGGACTTGGAAAAGGGATCCGGGAGTTTAAGGATGCCACGAAAGGTGTGAAGGAGGAAATCGAAGAAGGCCTGAATGTAGACGAAAGCGAAAAAAAAAAGTAAAAACGGTTGAGGACATATAATTCCCTACAGGATATTCAAAAAGATATCCGGGAAGGAAAAACAAGTTGTGCTCAATTAGTTGATTTCTATATATCCAACATCAGGCAAAAAGCTTACCTAAACGCCTTCCTGGAAGTTTTTGAAGAGGAAGCCAGGGAGAAGGCATTCATCATTGATCAAAAAATAACATCAGGGCAAGCGGGAAGATTAGCCGGCATGGTTATCGGCATCAAGGATGTCCTATGTTACGAAAATCATGCCCTGCAATGTTCCAGCATGATCCTGGACGGTTTCAATTCTCAATTTACGGCCACATGCATCGAAAGGCTGATCCGTGAAGATGCGATCATCCTGGGAAGAACCAATTGTGATGAATTTGCGATGGGATCAAGCAATGAAAATTCGGCTTTCGGTCCCGTCAGAAATGAGATCGATCCTGACCGTGTTCCCGGGGGATCTTCCGGGGGCAGTGCCGTGGCTGTACAGGCTGATTTATGCCTCGCTGCCCTGGGTACGGATACTGGAGGTTCCGTGCGGCAACCGGCAGCATTCTGTGGGGTGATCGGTTTAAAACCCACCTATTCAAGAATATCAAGATATGGATTGACCGCATATGCCTCTTCATTCGACACGCTCGGCATTTTAAGCCGGTCAATTGAAGATAGCGCCCTTCTTCTTGAGATCATGTCGGGAAAGGATGAATTTGACAGTACTGTATCCCGACAAAGGGTTCCTCCCTATTTACAAAATCTCGCCTTTGATAAAAAAATACGTGTTGCCTGCATCAGGGAAACCCTTGAGGATCCCCGGATAGATACTGAAATCAGGCAGGCAACGTCAAACGTTCTGCAATTCCTGGAGGAAGATGGCCATGTGGTGGAAGAAGTCTCTTTTCCCATGCTGGATTATATCCTGCCGACATATTACATCCTGACCACAGCCGAAGCCAGTTCAAATTTATCGCGGTATGACGGGGTGAAATATGGATTCAGAAGTCCCAATACGACGGATATGGAATCCATGTACAAAAAATCAAGAACTGAGGGTTTTGGGGAGGAAGTGAAACGCAGGATTCTGCTTGGAACATTTGTCCTCAGTGCAAGTTATTATGATGCTTACTATACCAAAGCCCAGAAGGTCCGGCAGTTGATTAAGAAACATACGCTTGACATCTTCAAAAAATTTGATTTTATTGTATTGCCAACCACACCAACCACCGCATTTAAATTAGGGGAAGTAAAAAATCCACTTGATATGTATTTTGCTGATTTGTTGACAGTTCAGGCATCTGTGGCCGGAAATCCTTCCATTTCCATTCCAATCAGTCTGGATGGCCGGGGACTTCCCATTGGATTCCAGATCATGGCAGATTACTTTGAGGAAGAAAAATTATTGGCATTTGCAAATTACCTTTTGAGAGATTCGGGCATTAATCATCAGATATGAAAAAGCGGTTCAGGACATTTTTATTTTTTGCAGGGGTAACCTTTCTGCCATTATCATTTGTGTTTGGTTCTGATGAAATTTCAACGGACAGCATGTCCTATGAATTTTTATATTATCCCACCTATTCATATGAATATATCCCTGATGCCACCTATGACGAGGTACAGGAACGTATTGGCAGCCTTCAAAGTACGATCCATTTAAGCTATAACACCACCGTAAAAGCTTTTATTGATTATTTTACCGTAAAAGACCGGGAATATACGAAGGGTGTGCTCGGAAGGATGCATCTCTATTTCCCACTCTTTGAAAAGTACTTCAAAGAATATAATATTCCTGATGAGATCAAATATTTATCGATTGTCGAGAGCGGATTGAACCCTGTTGCCCGATCCAGGGTTGGGGCTGTTGGCCTCTGGCAATTTATGCCGGCCACAGGCCGCGTATTCGGCCTCAATGTGGACTGGTATTTCGATGAAAGAATGGATCCTGAAAAATCGACGAAGGCTGCCTGCAGGTACCTGCGTGAACTATACGATTATTTTGAAGATTGGGAACTTGTCCTGGCAGCCTACAATGCCGGACCCGGAAATGTAAGGCGGGCCATCAGGAGATCTGGATACAAAAAGAATTTCTGGGAAGTGTATAAATATTTGCCCAGGGAAACCAGGTCCTATGTTCCGCAATTCATTGCCATCATGTACGTGGCCAACTTTGCCGAAGAACATAATTTTTATACTGATGATTATAAAGATTATCTGCCTGAAACAGATACGATCCTTGTCAATGACTTTTTATATTTTAAAACCTTTGCCGACCTCACCGGCATCTGTCCGGAAGATCTGGAAAGGCTCAATCCGGTAGTACGCAGGAGTGCCATCCCCGAAACCGCCAGAAACTTTGTCCTCCGGATCCCTGCATATATAAAACCTGAATTTGAAGTAAACCGTTCCCTCATCCTGGATTCCGCCCGGAATACCGGTAAGGAAGAAATGGAATATCTTGCAAGGAATTCCGAAGGGAGCACCTATGGCCGTGATAAAATGATCCACACCGTCCGTTCGGGGGAAGTGCTTGGGGCAATTGCCGGAAAATATAAAGTGCAGCTTTCAGATCTTAAAACATGGAATAATCTTACGGGTAACATGATCCGGGTGAATCAGAAACTGGTTATATGGGTAAATAATGATTATTATCTTTATGCAAACAACAGGACCAGTGAGAACAACGTCAAGGAGACACCCCGACCCGTTCCCTCCTCCAGGGTCCATATGGTACAACCAGGGGATAGCCTCTGGAAAATATCCAGGCAATATGAAGGTCTGTCAATCGAGAAGATCAAGGAACTGAATAACCTGAAAGGCAATACGATCGTCCCCGGACAAAAACTTATCGTTGGTTAGTTTTTTGAAAATTATCTTAGTATTTTTTCCTTTCGTATTGGCCATTATAAATTCTGTATTATGAAAAGAACAGTCAACCAAATCATCATGGTCGTGTTTACTTTTTTTATCCTTTTCTCATGCAATGGGGACTGGATGGGGGAGCAGGCCAAACCGAAAGGACGGGGTGAGCCCGGAGAAATTGTTCTCGTTCTGGATTCGGCACGATGGGCAGGCGAAACTGGAAGTGAGCTCAGGAAAATATTCCATGAAAGTGTGGACGGTTTACCCAGGGATGAACCCATGTTCGACCTCAGGCATGTAAACCCTTTTCAATTCAGAGCGATCCTCAAAAATGCAAAAAATGTGATCCTTGTGGTACCGGTCAATGATAACCAGAATGAAAGTATACGGATGCGGAATTTTTTTACAGGTGATGCACTCGATTCCATGCGGGAAAATGAGGATATTTTTATCATTACCAGGAAAAATTTATTTGCCACTGACCAGCAGGTACTGTTCCTCATCGGCCATAACGATGACGGCCTGGTCCAGAAAATCAAGGCCAATGCAGACAGGATGAGATCATTTTTCAACAGGATCGAAGAAAACAGGGCTTATGAACGATTATACAAGGTCAGGTCAGAAAGACTGATCATGAACAATCTTCAGAAGAAATATGGTTTCCAGTTTCATGTTCCTTTTGGCTGGAAAATTGCCGAGGAAAAAGAAAATTTTGTGTGGCTCCGCCAGCCCGCGGAAAAGACCGACAAAAATATTATTGTTTCTTTCAAGCCTTATAAGGATCAAAGTCAATTTGCTGAGGATAGTCTTATCCGGTGGCGGGACCAGATTGGCAGGAAATATATCTATGAAGATCCGGAAAACCAGATTTCGTATATGATTACTGAACCAGAGATCCCACCGACAATCATGGAAGTCAATTTTAATGATAATTATGCGAAAAAGATGATTGGCAGATGGAAAACAAGAAATGTTTCCATGGGCGGACCCTTTGTAAGCTATGTTTTTGTCGATGAAAATTCCGGACGGATGTATTATATCGAGGGATTTCTTTTCAGCCCCGGAGTTGATCAGCGGGAACTTGTCAGGGAATTGGACGTTATCCTGAAAACATTCAAAACCGGATCAGAAGCACAGAGTTAGCAGCCTTTCAAAATATTAATTTTTATTAAAAGGGATACAATCGTAAATCATGTATCCCTTTTTTTATTTTTACAAATATTAAGATCGTATTCAATATAGATACGCCGGATTTCGTTGTCAGAATATATTAAATCAAAATAATGATCGGTTATTTAAAGGGTGAAATTGCATATGTTGACCCTACACATTTTATCATTGATGTGAATGGCGTGGGATATGAGGTTAAAATATCCCTTAATACATACATAAGGTTCAAGGATCATAAACATTGTAAAATATACACTTATCTATACATCAAGGAGGACGCTCATATTCTATATGGATTTTATGATCAGCATGAAAAATGGCTGTTTTCCCTGTTGATAACGGTATCGGGTGTGGGACCGAGTACGGCTATCATGATGCTGTCGTCGATGAATGTCAGTGAAATTCAGGATGCCATAGCCATGGAAGATGTAGGTCTGATAAAAACGGTGAAAGGCATTGGGTCCAAGACAGCTGAAAGGGTCATACTTGAATTAAAGGATAAAATCAAAAAAGGAATAGCAGTAGAAAAAACTTCGGACGTTCCGGTAAATCAAATGAATTTACTTAAAAATGAAGCGCGCACTGCATTGGTTACCCTGGGATTTCAAAAATCAATGGGAGAAAAAAGTATTCATAGTATTCTTAAAAACGCAAATAAAGATATTACATTGGAAGAGGTAATAAAACTTGCCCTTAAATCTTCATAATCTCATTTTTTAGGATTTGTCAAGTCTCTATAGCATATTAATCTGGATCTGCGGAGGTTTCCTGACGTTAGCGGCTTTAATGTCAAATGCAAATCCCGGCAATGTATACTTATACCCGCATCATGCCTTTCAATCTGACAGCCTGGATCAGGATTCTCTGCGGCTGGATAGTCTCCGTGCTGACAGCCTCCGGCAGGAAAGTTTACAGCCGGATACGGTGGACAGGCCGTATGAACCCAGCAAACAGCCGACTTTTGTTCCCAAGGACCGCTATGGCGACCCATTTGTCTATGAGGAAAGCCCGTCCCCCCTGCTTTTAAAGGATCCATCAACACTGAAACTGGACCTTGAAATAGATACGGGCAATAATTACACATTTTATGAAAAGATGGGGGATATAAATTACAGGCCTACCTCCACCATGACTTTTGAAGAATTTCAGAAAATACAGGAAGAAAAAATGATCCGGGAATACTGGAAGAACCGTTCCGCAGGACTCGACGGGGAAAGTGCTGTGAGCGGAAGAAGATTGATACCTCCGATCTATATCAGTCCGGTTTTTGACAGGATTTTCGGGGGAAGTTATGTCGATATCCGCCCCAACGGGTATGTAAACCTTGATTTTGGCGGCAGATGGCAACGGATCGATAATCCGGCCATTCCGATCCGGCAGCAGAAGAACGGCGGATTTGAATTCGATCAGCAGATAAGCATGAATGTGGTGGGACAGATAGGTGATAAACTGGCCGTAACAGCGAATTTTGACAATAACAATTCCTTTGATTTTGAGAACAACCTCAAGGTTGAATATACGGGTTATGAAGAGGATATCATCAAGAAGATCGAGGTCGGCAATGTGAGTTTACCGTTGAATAACAGCCTGATTACAGGTGCTCAGAACCTTTTCGGACTGAAAACCCAGTTGCAGTTCGGGAAACTGTTTGTAACGGGTGTGGCTTCCACCCAGCGGGGTAAAAGCGATGTGATCACAATTGCGGGAGGCACGGAAGGCCAGGGCAGGGAATTCCAGCTGAGGGCATCCGATTATGATGAAAACAGGCATTTTTTCCTGGGACATTTTTTCAGGGATAATTACGAGCGCTGGCTGAGCGGTTTGCCCCAGGTATTATCCGGCCTGAATATCACCAGGGTGGAGGTATATATCATCAACCGGAATAATAATACGCAGACTCTGCGCAACTTCCTGGGGATGATGGACCTTGCTGAAGGGAGGGTCATTTACAGGGATGATAACGAATTCATTGCTCCGGGCCGGGGAAATGTACCGAACAGCAATGATGCCAACCGGCTTTTCCAGTCATTAAAGGATAACGACGCCCTGCGGAATGTTGACAATACAACCAATATCCTGGAGAATGAATGGGGCCTGGTGAAATCCACTGATTTTGAAATCGTCACAGCTGCAAGGAAGCTGGATGAAAAGGAATTTACCTACCATCCGCTTCTGGGATATATCTCCCTTTACAGAAAATTGCAGAATGACGAGGCCCTGGCCGTATCCTATGAATATACCTATAATGGACAGCGGTATAAGGTCGGGGAACTCACCGAAGATTATCAGAATATTCCGGAAGATCAGGTGATCTATCTGAAACTCCTCCGCCCCACCAAGATCAACACCCGGGTTCCTACCTGGGACCTGATGATCAAACATATATATAACCTGAATGCAAGCCAGATCAATCCGGAAGGATTCGACCTGAGAATCATATACCGGGACGACAGGACGGGTATCGATAATCCCAGCCTGCATGAAGGAAGGAACACCAAGGATGTCCCGCTGGTTGAACTCTTTAATCTGGACCGTCTCAATAAGAACAATGATCCGCAAAGGGACGGAATATTTGATTACGTTGAAAATATAACAGTCAATCCGGAATACGGAACGATCATCTTTACGGTCCTGGAACCTTTTGGCAGCCATCTCGAAAGTAAATTCGATGAGGATGAATCAGCGCTTATCGAAAAATATGTATACGATACTTTATACAATACCACCAAGGCTGATGCCGAACTGGCCATTGATAAGAATAAATTTTTCCTTATTGGCAGGGTAGTGGGTGGATCATCCACCGAGATCGTACTTCCGGGAATCAATATAGCCGAAGGATCCGTCAGGGTGATTGCCGGCAATATCCCCCTGAGTGAGGGCATCGATTACCGGGTGGATTATAACCTGGGAAAAGTAAGCATCATCAACCAGGGCGTTTTAAATTCCGGGAAGGAAATCCAGATCCAATATGAAAGGGCTGACCTTTTTAATTTTCAGTCCAGAACGTTACTGGGAACGCGGATGGATTATGTGATCGATGATAATTTCAACCTGGGAGCCACAATGCTCTATCTTAATGAACGGCCCCTGGTAAGCCGCATCAGCATCGGGGAGGAAACTACCCGTAACCTGAAATATGGATTCGATCTCAATTACCGTGGCGAATCGCGTTTCCTTACGAAAATGGTGGATGCTTTGCCCCTGATTTCGACCCGGGAACCTTCGGTGATCACCTTCAATGCCGAATTTGCCCAGCTTGTTCCGGGAACATCAAACAAAGTGGACGGGGAAGGAACCTCCTACATCGATGATTTTGAGGCTGCCATTACTCCTTATAATCTCGGGAATAATATTCTTGCATGGAAAATGGCTTCCACCCCGAAAAGCGACGACAACTATTTTTCAGATGTCGGTTTGAATATAAATGATCTTTCCATCAACTACAGGCGTGCGAAACTTGCCTGGTACATTGTCGATAATGTTTTTTATCGTAATACAGGCGGTTCGAAACCACCCAACATCACCGATGATGATCTGGACAATCATTATGTCAGGGCGGTCATTCCCCAGGAAATATATGAGAACCGCTATAAGGAAGTGGTGAATACAAACGAGCCGATATTCGATCTGGCCTATTATCCGGTGGAAAGAGGTCAGTATAATTTTAATCCGGATCTTGACAATAATGGTTTCCTCCCAAATCCGCGAAGAAACTGGGGGGCAATAACCCGGGCCGTCACAGGAGATGTGGATTTTGATAAAACCAACATTGAATACATCGAATTCTGGTTGATGGATCCTTTTATCAATGTCACGAATAACAGCCCCAACAATCCAAATGGATTGATTAATGACGGCATAAATCCACCCAAAGCCAATACAACAGGCGGAAAACTGCTGTTCCATCTTGGCAGCGTTTCAGAGGATGTGATGAAGGATGGCCGGCATGCTTTTGAAAACGGCTTACCTGCCGATGGGAATCCGGCTGAAACCACCGAGAATGCCTGGGGAAGGGTAACCACCCGGCAATACCTTACCAATGCATTCGATAATTCCGCCAGCGCACGTCCGAACCAGGATGTTGGACTGGATGGCATTATCAATTCGAATGAGGCGGATTATTTCGCTGACTTCATCGATAACCTGAATGTTTCGGGAAGTGCCCTGGAAAGGATCCTTGAAGATCCGTCGGCTGATGATTTTCAGTATTTCCTGGGATCCGGGCTTGATAGCGAAGATGCCAAGATCCTGAAACGTTATAAGGACTATAACAGCATGGAAAACAATTCACCCGTCAATGCGCAGACAACAGATTACACCGCCGTTGGAACCACATTGCCGGACAATGAGGATCTTAACGGTGACAATACCCTGAGCGATCTTGAAGAGTATTATGAATATGAACTCGATCTGAGGCCCGGTGAACTTGAAATTGGCAAAAATTTTATTGTCGACCGGGTAACCAATGACATCAATGGCGACCAGGTAAGCTGGTATCTTTTCCGTGTTCCCATCAAACAACCCAGCAGGGTGCAGGGAGAAATCGACGGATTCAAGTCAATCCGGTTCATCCGGACCATCCTGACCGATTTTTCAGAACCGGCAGTACTCCGGATGGCCAAATTCCAGCTTGTCGGAGCACAATGGCGGAGATATACGGGAAGCCTCCGGGAAAAGGAATTGACAGAAACCCCTGAATTTTACGATTCCAAGTTTACCGTTTCTGTCATTAATATTGAGGAGAACGGCACCCCCACGCCGGGCAAAACACCCTATGTGCTTCCTCCGGGTATAAACCGTGATATTGACAATACCTCACCGATATACCGGGAAAATAATGAACAGTCGATGGTATTATGCGTTGACGATCTGCAGGACGGGGATGCCAGGGCAGCCTATAAGAACACCACCCTTGACCTGATCAATTACGGCCGCATGAAAATGTTCATTCATGCTGAATCCGAACAGATGTTTGCCGATACCGTAACTGCATTTATCCGGCTGGGAACCGATTTTGTTGAGAACTATTATGAAATCGAGGTTCCGCTAATACTTACCCCGCAGGGCAGCAATGATCCTGAAGTGATCTGGCCATCAGAAAATGAAATCAATGTTGAATTCAATGAATTATATGCCCTGAAATCATTGCGAAACAGGCTGGATTTTAATAATAACCTTCCCTTTTCACAGCCTCTCCGGCAATATAATATTTCCGTCCTTGGCCGGCCGGACCTGAGTGCGGTTCAGACGATCATGATCGGCATCCGGAATCCGGGAACGCCGGATAAAAGCCCAAGGAATATCTGCATCTGGGTAAATGAGTTAAGGGTAACGGAATTCGATAAAACCGCCGGATGGGCTGCCAATGCCAGGTTGAATGCCAAACTCGCCGACCTGATGACCATAAGCGGAGCCCTGAGATATACTTCCGTGGGTTTTGGGACCATCCAGCAAAGGATTTCGGAAAGGACAAGGGAAGAAACTTTCCAGTATGATATATCCGCTAACATAGCCCTCGAAAAATTCTTCCCTGATAAACTCGGTTTGAAAATCCCCATGTTCCTCAGTTATGAAGAAAGAACCATCACCCCTAAATATGACCCCCTTGATCCGGATATCCCGCTGGAAGCTTCATTACTGAGTTTCGACAGTGAACAGGACCAGGCAGACTATAAGAGCCTGGTTGAAGATAATTCGGTCAGGAAAAGCATTAATTTTACCAACGTCAGAAAGGTTAAAACGAATCCGGAGGCAAAATCCCATTTTTATGATATTGAAAATTTCGGACTGAATTTTGCCTATTCAAAAGCCTCCCAGTCCAACGTTTACCGGGCGGAATATATCAACAAAAATATCCGCGGTGGCATTTCCTATACGTATAATAATTCAAATCCAACCTCCTGGGAACCTTTTGCCGAATCCAGGGCATTCCAATCCCCCTTTCTGCAGCTTATCAAGGATTTTAATTTTTCACCATCCTTGTCCAACCTCGGTGTCCGCTGGGACCTTGACCGGCGATTCATCAAAACCCAGCTCCGGAATGCCAATCTTACCACGGATGGCATCCTGCCCACATTTGAAAAATTCTTCGTGATCAACCGGTTCTATAATTTCCGCTGGAATATATTTAAAAGCCTTTCCATTGATTATAACGCACGGGCGAATGCCATTGTAGACGAACCTCAGGGAGATATCAACACCCAGGCGAAACGTGATTCCATCTATACGAATCTGAAAAAACTGGGCAGGATGAAAACATTCGATCAGAACATCGGAATAACCTACAGGGTTCCGATCGATAAGATCCCCCTGACCGACTGGATGAATGCGGATGTGCGCTATGGGGTTGGTTATACATGGACAGCCGGTGCCGTCGATCAGGCCGATACCCTGGGCAACGTCATTCAGAACAACCAGGATATCGGCGTCAATGGCAAAATAGACTTTGTTAAATTATACAATAAGGTCAATTTCCTAAAGGACATCAACACGCCGAGCCGTATGTCCCGGAGACCGCCCACCAGGAGTGAACAACAGGATACCACCCGGATCAGAAAATCAGAAATGAAGGGAATTAAAGGAATTCTACGGTTTCTGATGATGGTCAGGTCAGCGAATGTCAGTTTTAACCAGCGCAGGGGAACCGTGCTTCCGGGATTTACACCCGCACCATACCTGATTGGACTTGATTCGGATTGGTCGGCGCCTGGTCTTGATTTTATCCTTGGAAGTCAAAGTACCGGGATCAAGGATAAGGCTGTGGAAAACGGCTGGCTTGCCGAAAGTGAATTCCTGACTTACCCATTCACACAATATTATAATGAGGACCTGAAAATTACCGGCAATATAGAACCCGTTGCGGATCTCAGGATCCAGATTGCTGCCAATAAAATGAAAACATCCAATTACCAGGAAATTTTCCGCTTTGCCACCGATACGCTTGCTGACGGATCGATTGGCCAGGTGGCAACAACCCTCGCTCCCACACGTACGGGATCCTATAATATAACCATCATTTCACTGGCCACCTCTTTCAGGAAAGATGATGCTGAGAATAATTCATCCACATTCCAGAATTTCGAACAGTACCGTGAGGTGATCAGGGACAGGCTCAATGCTTTAAACCCATCCGGGGAATATAATCTAAATTCCCAGGATGTACTGATACCGGCTTTCCTGGCAGCCTATGCGGATAAAGATCCCAGTAAGGTCGCACTCACTTCCTTCCCCAAATGGCCATTGCCAAACTGGAGAATCGATTATGCAGGCCTAAGTAAGATACCAGCCCTGCAGGAGGTGTTTACCTCGGTGAACCTGACCCACAGTTACAGTTCAACCTACTCCGTCAGCAATTATACCAATTCCTTATTCTATGAGGATTTTATTGATCTGAACTATCCCATTGAGAATACATTACCTGCAATCCGTGAAAATGAAAATGGGGACCTGGTCCCGGTATATGTCATCAGCCAGGTGCTTATTACGGAAAGATTTGCACCGCTCATCGGGCTGAACCTGAGAACCAAAAGCCGGTTAACGGCAAGGATCGAATACAAAACCGAAAGGAACCTGGCGTTGAACATGTCAAATTCCCAGGTCACCGAATTAAAGAGTAATGATTTTGCCGTGGATATCGGTTATACAAAAAACAAACTGAAACTTCCGTTCAAATTACGCGGCGAGACGCTGGTCCTTGACAATGATATCCAGTTCAGGTTGAATTTTACCATACGCGACACCAAAACCCTGCAACGGAAAATCGACGAAATCAATACCATTACCCAGGGAAACATAAACTTCCAGCTCAGGCCCACCATACAGTATACGGTCAATCAAAGACTGAACATAACCCTCTATTTTGAGAGAAATATCAATGAACCCCTCATCTCCAGTTCGTTCAAAAGATCCACGACTTCCTTTGGCACACAAATTAGATTTAGTTTGGCACAATAATATTTTTTATGAAGTATATTTAGGCGAAAAATTGAGAACGAACAAAATTTAAAAACTATGAAATTTCCAGATGATCTAAAGTATACAAAGGACCACGAATGGATCAGATTAGAAAATGGCAATAAAGGAACCATCGGGATCACCGATTTTGCGCAAAAGGAACTTGGGGATATCGTATATATTGAAATAAATTCTGAGGGTGAAGAACTGGATCAGGGAAGCGTTTTTGGTACCGTTGAAGCTGTAAAAACCGTATCCGATCTGTTTATGCCCATTTCCGGGAAAATTCTGGAATTCAACGAAGAACTTGAAGACGAACCGGAACTTGTAAATTCTGAACCCTATGATGGCGGATGGATGATCAAGGTTGAAGTCACCGACCCATCACAACTCGGATCCTTGTTATCGGCTGAAGATTATCAGAAGCTTATTGGTTAAATCATTATTTACATACCTGAATCTGTTTGCTTTCTGGAGCTTTCTGATGCTCCTGTTTATGCTGGTACCTTTTAATGATCTTAAACCTGTGCCCCGTTTTGATTTCGAACTGATGGATAAAATGGTCCATATTTTTATTTTCGGAACCCATTCCTTCCTTATGGCGGGATATCTTAAAAAAGAGCAGAAAATAACGGATTTAACCACCGGGTTTTTCCCGGCCATCATTATCCTCTCATTCCTGTATGGATTTTTGATTGAAATACTGCAGTATTTTATACCCGAAAGAAGTTTTGAAATATTTGATTTAATAGCCAATTTTATCGGAATTCTTCTCGGGACCTTGATTTTTTATTTAAAATTTAATTTTTTTACCAATTAAAATTTTATATTTTTTTTGTAACTTTGATAATGGTGGTTCTATTTTAGCGAAACAATAAATTTATTTATATGGAAGCCAAAAAAAATCCGAAGGTTGACGTGACAAAAAAAACCGGTCTTTTTCTCAACATCGGACTGGTAATCAGCTTAGTCGCTGTCATTACTGCTTTTGAGTGGAAATTCTATGATGAAGGAGAACTAATGGACCTGGGACAGGTCAACGATGAATTTGAGGATGTCATGGAGATCCCTCCCACAGAACAACCCCCTCCACCTCCTCCCAAAATTCAACAACCCGAAATCATCGAGGTTCCGGATGAAGAAGAGATAGAACAAGAGATTGAGGTGGATCTGGATGTTGAGATAACTGAACAGACCGTTGTTGAAGATATTGTTTTCGAAGATCCGGTTGAAGAGGAAGTGGCAGAAGAGATCTTCACCATAGTTGAAGATCAGCCCGAACCAAAGGGCGGAATGGCTGCTTTCTATGAATATGTTGGAAAGAACCTGAAGTATCCGGCACAGGCCCGGAGAATGGGCATTGAAGGCAAGGTATTCGTTGAATTCGTTGTCGATAAGGATGGTACAATCACTGACGTCAAGGCCATCAAGGGAATTGGCGCAGGGTGTGACGAAGAAGCGATCCGGGTGATTCAGTTGGCGCCGAAATGGAGCCCCGGCAAGCAAAGAGGCCGGCCGGTGAAGGTACGGATGATCCTTCCGATCACATTTAAACTTGGTTAAGGAAAAATTTACCTGATTTTAAAGAGGGGCAGAGACGCCCCTCTTTTATTTTAAACTCCCTCCTGAATACTTACCCCTGTCTGAACTTCCCAACCAAAGGAAGCGTTAATATATATACGGAAACTTAAATATTCATTGAGGTTTCCAAAAGTTCTTTGATCTTAATTACAATGAATCATGAAAACCCAAAATCAACATAGGGATGGTTCAGATGGAGAAAAAGCGTCGGAAGCTTCCCGGAAAAATTCGAAAGCACTTGAAGATCTGATCAGGCTGAAAAATGACAGATCAAGAATTAATAATCGATACTGCAATCTTTTTTTCAGCATTGGACTATGCCTTAGCCTGCTTTTTGTCATTACTGCTTTTGAGTGGAAATTCTACGACAAAGGAAAAATCATGGATCTGGGTACACTGGATGCCGAATTTGAAAAAGTAATGGATATACCCCCGACAGAACATCTCCCTCCACCTGTCCAGAAACTTGAGCAACCAAAAATCATTGAAGTCCCCGATGAGGAAGAGATCTTGGAGGATATCCAGATTGATCTTGATATTGAAATGACGGAACAACAGGTGATAGAACAACGGATATTTGAGGACATGGAATTTGAAGAAGAAGAAGAAGTGGTTGATGAGATTTTTACAATCGTTGAAAATCAACCGGAACCGCACGGGGGTATGAGGGTTTTTTATGAATACATCGCAAAAAATTTAACTTATCCTGCATCGGCCAGGAGAAATAATATAGAAGGCAGGGTTTATATCGAGTTTGTTGTTGAAAAGGATGGTGCCCTTACTGACGTAAAAATCCTGAAGGGAATCGGTGGCGGATGCGATGAAGAGGCCGTACGGATCATTGAGAATGCCCCGAAATGGATCCCCGGTAAACAACGCGGAAGACCGGTCAGGGTAAAAATGGTCCTCCCGGTTCTGTTCAAACTTGAAATCAATTAAAAATTCAAAGAATATTCAATAGTTGTTCCTTTATCTTCTCCAGGCTGTCCTTCATGAGGATCACATAACGTGTCATATGAACGAAATTAGCTTTGGCACCTATGGTATTTATCTCCCTTCCGATCTCCTGGGCAATAAAATTCAGTTTTTTACCGTTAGATTCTGCTAATTCCAATTCAGACAAAAAATAATCAAGGTGGCTTTTCAGCCGCACTTTTTCTTCACTGATGTCGAGCTTTTCAAGATAATAGATCAATTCCTGTTCAAAGCGGTTCTTATCATATTCCTGTTCGGGTATAAGTTCAGACAGATTCTTATGAATCCGGGTCCTGATCTGTTCGATCCTGTCAGGATCAAGTGTGTCCACCTCATTCAGGTATTGCTCAATGGAGGTTATGTATTTTATAAATTCTTTGGAAAGGATCCTGCCTTCCTGTATCCTGAAATCATCACAAAGAATAATGGCTTCATTGATTTTATCAAGAACGAGCGTCCATTTTTCAGGATCTATGCCGTTGGCTATTTCAGGCGAGATCACTTCCGGAAGATACATGGCCAGCCTGAATAATTCGGATTTTTCGGCAGACAATTCATCTGCCATATCCTGAAGCTTAAGATAATAAGCCTTGAATAACTGTTCGTTAATTACCTGTTGCTGATTGTTAACATCCTTATTCTGATACTCAATTGAAAAAATGATCTTACCCCGTTCCAGACGCTTTTCGAGGATGTTCCTGATCTCGATCTCTTTTTCGGAAAAGATTTTCGGTATTTTCATCAGAAAATCCAGATTTTTCGAGTTAAGCGTTTTAATTTCTACGATAATATTCAGATCGTCCGACAGAAATTCCGAACGCCCAAAACCGGTCATCGATTTAATCATGATAGATCTGTTACCTTAATTGATTTAAATATAATTGAATTGTATTTTCAAATCCATAATAAAGGGCATCACACACCAGGGCATGTCCTATGGAAACCTCATCCAGGTACGGGATCTGTTCCTTGAAAAATTTAAGGTTCTGCAGGCTGAGGTCGTGCCCTGCATTAAGACCCAATCCAAGATCATGCCCATATTCCGCCGCCAGCAGGTAAGGTTTGATCGCTTCGTGCTTATTGATGGCATATCCGGATGCATAGGGTTCGGTGTAAAGTTCGACCCTGTCTGCCCCCGCGTCGGCAGCGCCTTTGACCATATCCCCTGAAGGGTCAACAAAAATGGACACCCGGACACCCCAACCCTGGATCCGTTTGATGATTTCCTTCAGAAATGTTTGATGTTCATTGGTGTTCCAGCCGGCATTGGAGGTAAGAACACCAGGTTTATCGGGAACAAGGGTGGCCTGAGCAGGCCGGATGTTTTCAATGATTTCCATATATCTTTCATCCGGATAACCCTCAATGTTGAATTCCGTGGTAACTACAGGATTCAGGTCAAACACATCCTGGTAACGGATATGCCGTTCATCCGGCCGCGGATGAACAGTGATTCCCTGTGCGCCATACCGCTGGGCATCAATGGCCGCCTTTACGACATCAGGGTTATTCCCTCCTCTTGAATTTCTCAGTGTGGCAAACTTATTGATATTTACACTCAGCTTAGTCATTATAACTTTTATTCGTAAATTTGAATGCAATTTAAACAAATAAATGTTTTTAAAAATTCATGAGCCTTAAAGAACAGATCGATTCAGCTATTAAAAAGGCCATGCTGGCAAAAAACAAAGATGAACTCCGGGCCTTAAGGGCCATTAAATCCCTGATCCTTCTTGCTGAATCAGACAAAAATGCCACTGGCGATCTTGACCGTAACGCTGAAATCAGATTATTGACGAAAGCGGTCAAACAACGAAAAGAATCACTGCAGATCTATGCAGAACAGGGAAGGGATGACCTGGCAGAAAAGGAAAAGGTTGAACTGGAAGTCATCGGACGGTATCTGCCAAAACAAATGTCTGAAGAGGAGGTAGAATCGGAAATCAGGCTGATCATGCTGGCTGTTGGTGCTGAAGGACCGTCAGATATGGGAAAATTAATGGGTGCTGCTACAAAAAAACTGGCAGGTAAGGCTGATGGAAGACTGATCGCCGAAACTGCAAAACGTCTGTTAAATAATTAGCGTGCATACACTCGATATCATTTTCCTCGCACTCCTGCTCCTGGGTGCCTATCTCGGCTTCAAGCGGGGCCTTTTAATGGAGTTAATTGGTTTTGCCGCCCTCATTCTTGCCATTTTTGGAGCCTTTAAATTATTACACAGCGGTGTAGAGTTCCTGAATGAGTATCTCCCGGAACATGGAAATATCGTTCCATTCATCGCTTTCATAGTCATCTTCATTGGGATCATCCTCCTGATCAATATACTGGGGCAGCTGGTGAAAAGGATGATGGACCTGACCATACTAGGCGCCTTCGATAGCGTTGCCGGGGCCATACTTGGCATTTTTAAATGGGCGTTTCTGGTGAGCGTGGTTTTATGGCTGACGGAAATAATCCATATATCCATTCCTGAAGAACTTACCGGAGAGAGTTTTCTGTTTCCTTACCTATTAAACTTTGCACCCAAAATAGGAAATTACGTTGCCGCAGTTTTCCCTTTTGCCGACAACCTGTTTGAATCTATCCGGGAACTATTCAAATAGAACTGTATTGGTTCTGCTCATCGATAATTATGATTCCTTTACCTATAACCTGGCTGATTATCTGCTGCAGATGAAGACAGGCCTGAAGATTTTCAGGAATGATGATTCTTTCGGGAAGATCATCCGCGGGGATTATACCGGTGTGATTTTTTCACCCGGACCGGGCAGACCTGAAAATGCTGGAATCCTCAACCAGTTGATCGCCCATTATGAAAACAAATTGCCTGTCCTGGGCATCTGCCTCGGACATCAGGCCATCGGAGTCCAGTCCGGAGCAAAACTCGTGAAAGCCCTGAAACCTATGCATGGAAAACGATCCCTTATCCGGATAAAGGAGGATTATATTTTTAATACACTTCCCGGGGAATTCCACGTTGTCAGGTATCATTCCCTGATCCTGCAGGATCTCAAAGGAGGACTGGAACCTCTGGCATTTTCTTCCGAGGGGGAGATTATGGCCATCAGACACAGGACAAAAAATATCCGGGGAGTGCAATTCCACCCGGAAGCCATTTTAACGGAATATGGATTTAAAATCCTTCAAAACTGGATCTCTTATAACCAAATATCTTAGGATCAGCCTGTTACTTTCCAGGATATAGTTCCATTAATAATAAAAAAGTATAGTAAAAATCAATTAAGAAAAATTGATTATAATTGTTGTCGGATGCGTTAATACAAATGGGACTGATTGAATGAGAATGATAGCCGAGGAATTGATCAATGACATGGTGCCTGCCCTGACAATGAAGGATGATGCTGAAAAAGCCATTCTCTGGATGGGAGAATTGCGTACCAATTTCCTTCCTGTTATCGAAAACAGTCATTTCAAGGGATTCATTTCCGAGGATATCATATTCGAAAATAACGATCTTGAAAAACAGATATCAACGATCAGGCTTATTGGAGATAACTGTTATCTGAATAAAAACCAGCATTTTTATGACGTAATTAAACTTTTCAAGGATTTTAACATTGACATGGTCGCCATTGTCGATGACAATGACTTCTACCTGGGTGTGGTTACGATCGATGATATCATGAATGCATTTTCACAAACAAGTGCTATTCAGAGTCCCGGAGGCATCATTATCATCAAACTCAATCTGATTGATTATTCGCTGTCCGAGGTTTCGAGGCTGATCGAAGAAAACAAAGCCAAAATATTGAGCAGCTATATTAAAAATGATCCCCTTGAATCCGATAAAATATTGCTGACACTTAAAATAAATACTTCTGAAATATCCCGTATCATTGCAACCCTTGAAAGGTTCGGATATACGATCATCGCCCAGTTCAAGGAATCATCTGACAGGATTGATCAGATGGACCGGTTAGACCTGCTGATGAAATACATCAACATTTAATCCCTTCCGGTTCTTCCTGCCTCAAACATGTAAAAAACAATCATTGTCATTTTAATCCATGAGAATTTTTATATTTGCTGCATGAAATTCTCCATAGGCAATTATTTTTGAAAATGAGGAGTATCACCTGTATCCTTTTATTCTTATTCTTTATTCTCTTTTACCAGGATGCAGTATCACAGCGAAGGAAAAATAATTTAAGGATCTCGAGTTACCGGGGTAGCATTAAATCATTTTCCAACAAGCGGTATGTAGGCATCGGAGGCGGCATCAATGTCAGCAACTATTTTGGAGATCTTTCACCAAAATCAGGTATTGTCAGCACCGATCTATCCATGACCCGTCCCGGACTCAGCTTTTTTGTGGAATATAAATACGCTCCCCGTGTTACCTGGATCACAACACTTACCTATGCCTCCCTCAGCGGGGATGATTTTGAATCTGCCGATCCCGCGGATGAAATAGCAAAATACCGTTATATCAGAAATCTGCAATTCAGAAACAATATTCTGGAATTATCCCTGGTCGGGAAAATAGATCTTTTCACAAATCGTGGCACATATCTGAGCCGGCCAAATACCAATCCCTATGCCTTTATAGGTCTGGGCGTATTTTATCACAATCCTCTTGCGAAGGCACCGGAATTCGATCAATTGGGTAATCCCATTGAGGAAGCAGGCACCTGGGTTGCTTTACGGCCGCTGGGGACAGAGGGACAATATAGCGATTCCTACAACGTTAATTCATACAGCAGGATACAGATTTCATTGCCGGCCGGACTGGGTATTTCATTCCGTCTGAATGATAAACTGGATTTCGGTTTTGAAGCAGGCTACCGGATTTTGTTTTTCGATCATATAGATGATGTAAGCGGAAAATATGTTGATCTGGGTGCGCTGGATAATCCATTGACGAAGGCCCTGTCTGACCGTTCACAGGAACTGAATGCCATTGTGTCTGACGAACCAAGGGATTTCGAAAATGTGATTATTCCGAACACGTCACCCTACACCTATACCTCGCAGTATGATGGGAACACCTATGATGTATACCGTGGATTTGGGAGTGAACATCCTTCCAATATCAGGGGAAATTCCGCTGATAATGATATTTTTATTGTCACGAATTTTAAATTAACCTATATACTGGGTGGAACCTTCAGAAATGCAAAATTCAGGTAACGGGC
>JAGTVG010000333.1 GCA_018224645.1 Cyclobacteriaceae bacterium | reverse complement strand
GCCTCATCCCTATAAATTCATGGAGATCATATTGTTCAAAAGATATTTTTACAATCATAATACCGGCTGTTGCCAGGGCTAATCCTGAAAAAACAGTGGCCACTTGCTGCTCGTATAACATCCTGCCGGGAATTCCGGACTGATACCAGAGAACAGGAATCAGCAGGATGATGGAAAAAAAGGAAAAGGTGATCCGGTAATAACGATACCACGGACCGGCCCAGGCCTGGAAAAACCGCTTCATCCGGTTTGAAGCGAACAAACTATGTATTACTCCATAAAGCAGCCATAAACCCGATAAAATTAGATAATCTTCCATGCCGAAAAATAAATAATCATTTATTTAGTACTTAATTTTAATGAACTTTTTATCCTGCGTACAATGAAAAAAATCAGAATCGGACTTGCCAGGGAAGGGAAAATTCCTCCTGATAATCGTGTTGCCCTGACACCATGGGAAGTGATTGAAACCCAGACCATATTTCCATCGATAGAAATTTTCTGCCAGTCCAGTCCGTACCGGTGTTTTTCTGATGAATCCTATAAAAAACTCGGAATTCCGGTGGTGGATTCCCTGGAACTTTGTGATGTGATCCTCGGAATCAAGGAATTCCCGGTCAGGGATCTTCTGGAAGGAAAGACCTATTTTTTTTTCAGCCATACCATCAAAAAACAGGCATATAACCGGAACATGCTTTGTCAGATCCTTAAAAAAAATATCAGGCTGGTCGATTACGAATGCCTCACTGATATCTATGGTAAAAGAGTGATTGCATTTGGCCGTTTCGCCGGGATTGTCGGTGCATATAATGCATTCTGGGGTTATGGAAAAAAATATAATCTCTACCATATCCGAAGGGCCCTTGAATGCGATAATTACATCGTCCTGAAAAATGAATACAGGAAGATCGGGTTACCCCCGGTTAAAATTGTACTTACCGGACATGGAAGCGTTGGTCACGGAGCCCGGGAGGTGATTGACGGGATTGGGATCAAGGAGGTTACAGTAAGTGATTTTCTTAACCTGGAGTACAAGGAAGCTGTTTATGTGCAGTTGCATTCACGGGATTATTATAAGCGATTCGATGGTGGGGATTTCGATCGTGAAGAATTTCACAGGGCCCCCCATTTCTACAGAGCTGATTTTTTCCGCTATGCGAGGGTGGCTGAACTTTTTCTGAACGGGACTTTCTGGGATGTGGGCTCGGAACCGTATTTTACAACCGAACAACTTCAGTCGAAGGAATTCAACATCAGGCTGATTGCGGATATTTCATGCGATGTAAACGGACCCATCCCCTCAACCATCCGCACATCAACGATCCATGATCCTTATTACGATTACAATCCCTCTACGGGTACAGAAGAACCGGCATTCTGCCATGCAGATAATATTTCTGTAATGGCCGTTGATAATCTGCCAAATGAATTACCGCGTGAGGCATCGAATTCTTTCGGAAGGATATTGATTGAGAAAATTTTCCCGAACCTTGTCTACGGCGATGAAAATGAGATGATCAGAAGAGCCACCATTACCTTGAATGGGAAACTGACGCCCCGGTACAAATACCTGCAGGATTATGTGGATGCAGGGAAATAAAAAAGCCACGACGGTGCGCGGCCTTTCGAATTGATTCTTAAGAATCTGTTTATCCATTCATGGAAACCAGGAATTCCTCGTTATTCCGGGTACCTTTCATTTTTTCAATGAGAAATTCGATCGCTTCATTCGAATTCATGTCAGCCATAAATTTCCTGAGGATCCAGACACGCTGCAGGGTTTCCCTGTCCAACAGTAATTCTTCCCTCCTGGTTCCGGAAGCCGGTACATCGATGGCCGGAAATATCCTTTTGTTGGATAATTTCCTGTCCAGCTGCAATTCCATATTTCCTGTACCCTTGAATTCTTCAAAGATCACTTCATCCATTTTCGACCCGGTCTCGATCAACGCTGTAGAAATGATGGTCAGTGAACCTCCGTTCTCGACATTCCTGGCCGCACCAAAGAACCGTTTGGGTTTATGCAGGGCATTTGCGTCGACACCTCCTGAAAGGATCTTCCCGGAAGAAGGCACGACCGTATTATGGGCCCTTGCAAGCCTTGTGATGGAATCGAGAAGTATGACAACATCATGGCCGCATTCGACCATCCGTTTTGCTTTTTCAAGAACAATGTTGGCCACCTTAACATGCCTTTCCGCCTGCTCGTCAAAGGTGGAGGAAATTACCTCGGCTTTGACGGAACGTTCCATATCGGTGACTTCCTCAGGCCGTTCATCGATAAGGAGGATCATCAGATAGATTTCCGGATGATTTTCCGCAATCGCGTTTGCTATTTGCTTGAGTAAAACGGTTTTTCCTGTTTTGGGCTGAGCGACGATCATGCCACGCTGCCCTTTGCCGATCGGTGCGAAAAGATCATGAATACGCATGGAATAATTTCCCGGATCTTTTGGGGATGCCAGGTTGATTTTTTCCTCCGGGAACAGGGGCGTCAGGTATTCAAAAGGAACCCTGTCCCTGATCTCATCGGTGGTTTTTCCATTGACATTTTCTACCCGCAGCAGTGCAAAATATTTTTCTCCTTCCTTGGGAGGCCTGATCTGACCCCTTACAATATCCCCGGTCTTCAATCCAAATAATTTGATTTGGGATGGGGAAACATAAATATCATCGGGACTTGCCAGATAATTATAATCGGAGGATCTTAAAAATCCATATCCGTCCTGCATGATCTCCAGAACACCTTCATTCTCAATGGCACCATCAAATTCCTTGGTAGGTGTTTTTTTGGGCTTCGGTTCCCTTCTTAGATCCGGTCGCTGCTCCGTAGTCCTTTCGGACTCCTTGGCAGTATCAAAAGACGTAATGGATTCGTCCAGCTCCATATCGAATGATTGTAACAATTCGTCGGCAGTACTTGCCTTGACGTCTTTTTCCTCTTTTTCCCTTACATTCTCACGCTTGGCAATTTTACCTGTAATTTCCTCCGTGGATTCCTCCTCATAATTTTTAGTGGGGCTCTTTTTTGTTTGTTCTGAGTTTTCCGGGTTGGTTGCCTGCTGGTCCAGAATTTTGTAGATCAATTCTTTTTTGGCTAATTTTTTGTAATTTTTCACTCCAAGGTCATCAGCAATATCTTTCAACTCAGAAAGAAGCCTGACATTAAGATCTTCAATATTATACATATATCAATTTTGTATTAAAAGTTAACAAAG
>JAGTVG010000332.1 GCA_018224645.1 Cyclobacteriaceae bacterium | reverse complement strand
CATGGCAATTCCCCTGATCCCTGTGTCCCCGATCATTTTCCTGATATTTTCCCTGTTGAATCCAAATCCCAGCAGGACCGGATAGTTTTTGGCCAACCTGAAAATATTATCCTGTTTTAATGCACCCGGCCGGGAATATTCCAATAAAAAAAGCTCAACCATACTGCCGGCAAAATTCAAATCACTTTCAAGTCCGGAAAGCGATGAATAACCGGCAAGATCCAGTTTCAGGATCACGGGCATTCCTAAAAGGGATAATTCATGGAGGTTGTCCGGTCTTGTCACTTCAATCCAGTCAATCTGAACGCCGGGTAGAAATTCCCTGATATAGGATAGGTCAGCATCTTCAAACTCTCCGATGAATTCCGGTCCGGAGATCCAGGAAGTCAGTTCCCGGTACATTTCCGGCGTGACATAGGACTCATGGTTTTTCAGGAAATTGAATCCGAGATACTGAACGCCCATACCGGCACAATACCGGGCATCGCTCAGGTTGGTGATGCTGCTGATTTTAACTTTGGTTATCAGGGGCATAATCGTTATTCTATGTTAAAGATTAATGATGGATCGGGGCAATTATTCAGATACGACTGGGATTCATGCACAGCGGCAACACCGGGATAATCCCCGCTATCATCTTTCAATTTATGAATGATCTGAAAATGCAGATGAGGTGGCCAGTCTCCATTTTCATCATAATCCCCCAGGTAACCGATAATTTCCCCTTGTTCCTTCATTATCCCCCGGCTTTCAGGATCGAGGCTTGCCCTGCTCAGGTGGCCGAAAAGCAGAAAAAAAGAATGGCGGTTCAAATGGTGTTCTGTAATGATGGTCGGTCCGTAGTTGCCTCTTCCCGTATGGTCGGTAATATACCGGATCCGGCCATTACAGGGCAGATGGATGGCGGTGAATGCCGGCAGCCAGAAATCGGTTCCGAGGTGGATGATCCTGGGTTCACCCTGAAGGAAAAGGGGGCTTCTTTTATAAAATTCCCGGCTTTCTCCATATCCGCCATAGGCAAATTTTTTTCCATGTTCCCTCAGGAGTTTTAAAATATAGGTTTCCAGTTCCTTCATGGAATAAAAATCCATGGAGGCGATGTCCGGATTATTTTTTCCAAGATCAATTTTCAATCCTGACCCGGGACCATACACCGGATCCAGGAGCCATTGAAATTGATCTTTGTTGCCTCCAAGGAATCCGGATAAATCCATTACAGGGGTTTAATGGGTGAAAATTTATGCAAAATCAGGATTTTTTTGCGGGGATGCCGCCATGATCTCCTCATTGGCAAAATCATTGTATTTTTCAAAATTCTTTTTGAACTGATCTACCAGGCGGTTAGCCGTCCTGTAAAATTCATCCTTATCTGCCCAGCTGTTTTTAGGTCTCAGGATTTCCGAAGGAACCCCCGGACAGCTGGTCGGTATCTGTGTTCCGAGCATGGAACCCTTATGATAATCCACATATTCCAGTTTACCTTCAAGGGCTGCGCTGATCATGGCCCTGGTATAGGCCAGATCGATCCTTTTTCCTACCCCGTATTTTCCGCCTACCCAGCCTGTATTCACCAACCATACGTTAACCTTATGTTTTTTCATTTTTTCACCGAGCATTTCCGCATAAGTTGTCGGATGCAGGGGAAGGAAAGCCGCCCCAAAACAGGCTGAGAAAGTGGAAACAGGGTCTGTTATGCCCACTTCAGTACCGGCTACTTTGGCTGTATACCCGCTGATAAAATGATACATGGCCTGGCCGGGACTCAGTTTTGAAATCGGAGGCATAACCCCGAAAGCATCTGCAGCCAGGAAAAATATATTTTTCGGTATACCTGCAATGGAAGGCTGCATGGCATTTTTAATATGATAGATCGGATACGATACCCGTGTGTTTTCCGTCACCCGGGTATCCGAATAATTCACCTTCCTGGTTGAGGGGAAAAATCGCAGGTTTTCTTCAATGGCGCCAAATCTAATGGCATTCCAGATATCAGGTTCCTTTTCTTCCGATAAATCGACCGTTTTGGCATAACATCCCCCTTCAAAATTAAAGATCGTGTCGGCAGCCCAGCCATGCTCATCATCCCCGATCAGCATCCGGGTAGGATCAGCGGAAAGTGTCGTTTTTCCCGTTCCGGATAATCCGAAAAAGATGGCTGTATCCCCGTTTTTACCGACATTGGCGGAACAATGCATGGGTAATACCTGCTTTTCCTTGGGCAGAAAATAATTCATGACCCCGAAAATGCCTTTTTTGATCTCACCCGCATAAGCCGTACCGCCTATGATCATCACATTTCTAGTCATATTAACAATGGCAAAATTGCTTTGCCTCAGTCCGAACCGTTGCGGGTCAGCGGTGAATTCAGGAGCACATATAACCGTAAAGTCAGGAGAAAATTGTTCGAGGTCTTCCTGGTTTGGCCTGATAAACATGTTATAGCAGAACAGGTTCTGCCAGGCCATGGTATTCACAAAACGGCATTTCAACCGGTAATTATGGTCAGCACCCGCAAAACCATCCCGTACATACAATTCTTTTCCATACAGGTATTTGATCATCTCATTATAGAGGGTAGCGAAATTTTCCGGTTCTATGCTCTGATTGACCGGGCCCCACCAGACGGAATCCTTGGTTATATCATCCATCACAATGTATTTATCCTTGGGTGCCCTCCCCGTAAAATAACTTGTATCCACCATCAGCGAACCACGGTCTGTCAGGATGCCTTCTCCCTTCCTGAGGGCTTCCTCATACAATTCAGCCGGAGAATAATTCCAATGGATCCTTCCGGATTTGAGACCAAGTGAGTATAAGTCGGTTTTTTTCGATTTGATTCCAGTTTCAATCATTGTAAAAATGAATTAATTAAAATTTTTTTTGCTCAAGATGAGATCCTGTATTTTACCACAAAATAAATTAAATATGAATTTGTTATGAGATTAAATTTCAAAAATAATTCTCTACCCGATAACTTTTGGAATAAACTTCTTCCTTAATGTATGCCATGCATCCACTTTTTCAGTATCGGGCTTAATATCAGCAGCAACAAGGCAGCACCCAGGACTACATACACGCCCCAGGTGAGATAGACATCTGAAAAGGAGCGCAGGGCCATATCCTGTGTAACTTCACCTCCGGGTCCCGCAATTACCTGACCAAGAATCCCGGCGATCTTATGGGCAAATGCAATGGATAAAAACCAGGAACCCATCACAAATCCGACAACCTTGGCCGGTGAAAGTTTGGTGACCACGGAAAGTCCCACGGGTGATAAGCTCAGTTCTCCCATGGTGTGGAAGAGATACATTCCCATCAGGAACATCAATGGGATGGTTTCCACGCCTCCGATGCCGCTTCTTGTACCCCACACGATGACCAGGTAGCCTACAGCCATCATAAGCAGTCCAAAGAAAAACTTGATTGGCGTTCTGGGTTCAATGCCACGTTTACTGAGACGAACCCACAACCATGAAAATAACGGTGCCAGCAGAATGATGTACAGCGGATTGACAGCCTGGAACTGAGATGCTTCTATGCCATGCCGGTTTACATACCGGTCGGTAAGGATATTGAGCGAACCTCCTGCCTGCTCGAATAATGCCCAGAATATCATATGGAAAAAGAAAAGGAAAATAAACACGAGCAACCGCTGGCCTTCCACCTTGTCTTCAGCCATCAGGGCAGTGATGATGAGATAACCCAGACAGATAATGCCTACTATGATCAGAATATAATTGGTAATGCCTTCGGCATTGATCAGGAAGGCAAACATGGGCACGAACAGCAATGCACCGATAACGATCAGTTTTTCCTTGTTCAGGCCGAGGAAATAGGGGGCTTTTAAATTTTTCATATCCGGGGGATTTCCCTGGTCATGAAATTCGCGCATATTCCTCCAGAAAACGATCAGCCCGAGTATCATTCCCAGTCCTGCTACCAGAAATCCCAGCGACCAGTCGACGGTCTCCCCAAGATATCCGCAGGTCAGCGGCGCAAGCAATGCACCCACATTGATCCCCATATAAAAGATGGTGAATGCACTGTCCTTTCTTTTATCATTCTTATCATAAAAAGTGCCCAGGAAACTCGAAATATTGGGTTTGAAAAATCCATTCCCGATCGTCAGAAATCCCAGACCTATAAAAAATAAAGATTCATTGCCAATGGTGCCGGCCAGAATAAACTGTCCCAGGGCCATGAAAATCCCTCCCATGATGATCGCCTTCCGGAAACCCATCAACCGGTCGGCAAGCATCCCGCCGATCACCGGGGCTGCATACAGCAGGGCATTGTATGCACCGTAAATTCCATAAGCCCGCGTATCTGCTTCTCCCTGGACCATCTGTTCAAAAAGCACCTTCGTCATGTACAGGATTAACAAAGCCCGCATGCCATAAAATGAAAACCTCTCCCACATCTCGGCAAAAAACAAGGTAAATAATGCTTTGGGGTGGTATTTTTTCTGTGTGTAAATAATGGCAGTCACCCAGATGGCCACACCCACCCATGCTACAAGCATTACAATTAATCCTGCATCCATAATGTATGTTATTGAACTTTTTTAAACCGCCGCTAAAATATATAATAATCCATATTGAAAAAAATAATATTGATAAATCAGATGTTTTGGAGTAAAACGACAACGCCTATATACCGCGTATAAAAAAAGTAATGGATTAAATGTAATTTTATCAAGAAATAATTGGTCATTGTAAAGGTAATTTACTAATTTTTCATCTTTAATCAACCTGAACCAAATGTTAAGCCAACTTCTGAAATATGAAAGGGGTGAAATCGGAGAAATTATGTTCTCCTACAAGGGAAATCCAGGTCCCGGTATTATCCATCTGATCCTGCAACTCATTGAGGTAAAACTGGATTTCAAGGAATTGAACCCGAAAACGAGGAAGAGGATCATCATTGTCCTTGTGGAAATTTTACAGAATATATTACACCACAAGGATGAATTCACCATGTATAATTTCGATTCATTTATCTTCTACCTGTTCAGGAGGGAAACAGATTATCTGATCGTTTCGGGAAATTACATTCGGAAGGAAAAGGCCAGTCTGTTGATGGATAAGCTGCAGAATTATACAGCCCTGTCAGACAGGGACCTCCGCGATGAATACCTCAACACCCTGGGGAATGGGGTATTTTCTCCTGAAGGCGGGGCCGGCCTGGGATTATTGGAGATCATCCGGAAATCAGGCGGGAACCTGGAAAATCACTTAATACCTGTAAATGATGATTATTGTTTTTTTCTTCTGGAGGTAAAAATCGCATCCTAGGCACATGAAAAACCTGTTCATTGAAGGTACCGTCAGAACACCCCATATTTTTCTGGAAGCAGACAAAGGTAAGCTTGAATTTTCCGGACGGTCAATACCTGAGAATTCCATAGCGTTCTACAGACCCGTGGTTGAATGGGTCGAAGATTATCTCATCAATCCGAATGAAATAACCACCATCATCATCAAGCTGGAATATTTTAATACAAGTTCATCCAAAAGTCTGTTGGAGATTTTTAAAAAGTTTGAAAGCACCTTCAAGTCCGGGAAAAAGGTGCTGGTCCGCTGGTTTTATGAGCAGGAGGATGAGGACATGCAGGAATCCGGTGAAGATTTCCGTGACATCCTGAAGATCCCTTTCGAGCTTATCGTAACGTAGCGGGCAAAGGTAATGGCATTACCGGTTTACTGCGGGATCCTTATATAAAAATAAAAATATTTTAATTAAGCACTATTTTACCCCGTAAAATGCAGTCACGGAATGAGTTGGCAAATCATACATCATTAGATTATTTTCTTTCTTATACGTTCCTGTATACTCGTACTCTTCGCCGCTGTATGTGGTACGGTATGCCTCGAAAGTATCGAATTCAGTTCCTACCGGATTAATCGCGAAACGTTTGTGTTTGAGATTGGTATCATCGCTGACGACAGTTTAGTTCATTCATATTTTAGATAAGTGTCAAAGAATGGAAGCATGTCATTTAAAAACCTTCCATCATCAGTGTATATTTTGTCTATGTGCGACCCATTATACTCTTCGTATTGGTCCTCATTCATACGCAAATACTTCGCCACGCTCCTGGGATCCATGACAAGGTAGCGCGCGATGCGTGCGGTGCTGAAACCAAACCTATTTAATTTATGAATTTCGTGATACATGATCCATTTGTTTATGTCTTGGTTTGTCATCTCGGTAATAATAAGTAATTGATTAGCCGAGAAAGTTACTGTTTTTGAGCTAAGGAATTGCCCGGCCGGGCAATTCCTTAGCTCAAAGATCATGCATCGCTATTTTCCGAAAATACTACATGCTTATTTTCCGAAAACAATACATTGTTAATTTCCGATTTTACTGCATATTTATTTTCCGGTTACAACTGCTTTAAATTGTTGTGTTCCTCGTCCGTAACAGATTGCAGCCAAACCACACCTCCTATACCGAGATTCAAACCAATGGCAATGTGTATGTTAGTCCGAGAATCAGAGACTTTAATCCTGCTATATAATGAAATGGATTTATTAATTTTTTAGTCATGATTCTGTAAATTTTCAATTTTACTTATTAAATCGTCAAGCATATTTCTAACAGTTGGATAACTTAGGCCCAGTTTCAATGCCATAATTTTTAAACTACCACTACATTGAACAAAATCAAGAATAAAATCTTGCTCTTTTTCTTCAAGTCGAAGAAGAACTGGTAATTCAAATTGTCCACCTATTGTTGTAGAACATTTTTCACAATGAAGGCTCTGAACTTTCAAATCTGAATTACAACTCGGACATACTATCGGTAGCTTTTTCCCCATTTGTCAATTCTTAACTCAACAAATGTAATATAAATATAAATATAATTCAATGTATATTGAATATTATTTATTATCTATTTAACTTTATTCAAGTCAAAGTCTTATTATCAATGTGAGTAGCTGTTTTTT
>JAGTVG010000331.1 GCA_018224645.1 Cyclobacteriaceae bacterium | reverse complement strand
ATTTTTTAAAAGTAATATTTTTATGCAAAAATTAATAATTTTCAGAATAAAATCAGCTGCAGAAGGCGGATAATCAATCCGGGAAGGCTCCCTTCCCGGTTCAGTTTCAGTCGACCCTCAGAAATGACTGATCACGGGCTTCAAGGATGGATTCCTCCTGCATAAGAAATTTATCAGTGCTGATAGCGGCCTCCCTGCCTTCTGCAATGGCCCATACCACCAGGGATTGTCCCCTTCTCATATCACCGGCAGAAAACACCTTTTCCAGGCTAGTCTGAAAATTTTTATCCTTCACATTGCCCTGGTCGTCAAGATCGATACCAAGTTGATTCAGAACACCATCATGTTCGGGATGGACAAAGCCAATGGCGAGTAAGGCAAGATCGCATGGCAATTCCCTTTCAGTCCCTTCTATTTCCATGAACGCAGGTTTGTTGGTTTCCTTATTTACTTCCCATTCAATATCAACCACTTTGAGACCCCTGACATTCCCTTTTTTATCCCCGGTAAATTCCTTGGTCAGTATGGACCAGTGTCTTTCACAACCTTCCTCATGGGAAGAGGAGGTACGGAGGATCATAGGCCATTGTGGCCATGGATTATATTCCGGCCGGTTTAATGGAGGCTTGCTCAATAATTCAATCTGGGTTACCGATCTGGCGCCATGCCTGTTTGAAGTGCCTACACAGTCAGAACCCGTATCGCCTCCGCCGATCACGATCACATGTTTATCAGTCGCCAGGATATCATCCTTACGCATAAATTTATCCCCGGCAATTCTCTTATTCTGCTGGCTCAGGAAATCCATGGCAAAATGTACACCTTTCAGATCATGACCCGGGATCGGTAACGCCCTGGGCTGTGTGGAGCCACCACAAAGCACAATGGCATCATATTCCTCGAGAAGATCCCCCGCGTTAATATTTTTTCCAACTTCAGCATTTGTCTTGAATACGATCCCTTCTTCCTCCATAATATTCAATCTCCTGTCGAGCACCCATTTTTCCAGTTTGAAATCCGGGATCCCATATCTTAATAAGCCGCCGATCCGGTTATCCCGTTCAAAGACGGTGACCCAATGACCCGCTTTGTTTAACTGGGAGGCAGCTGCCAGGCCAGCAGGACCGGAACCCACTACCGCCACTTTTTTTCCAGTCCGTTTGGCAGGGATCTGGGGTTTGATCAATCCCAGTTCGAATGCCTTTTCAATGATCGTTTTTTCAATATGTTCAATGGCTACCGGAGGTTTGTTGATACCAAGGACACAGGAGGCCTCACAGGGAGCCGGGCAGATCCGGCCGGTGAATTCCGGGAAATTGTTGGTAGAATTAAGGATCTCATAAGCCCTTTCCCAATCCTGCTCATAAACGGCATCATTAAATTCGGGAATGATATTGCCCAGCGGACAGCCGCTGTGGCAGAAGGGGATTCCGCAGTCCATACATCTGGCCGCCTGTTCTACAGTTTTTTCTTCCCTGAATTCAAGGTATATCTCATGATAATCCCTGATCCGTTGATTAGAATCCCTTGATTTTGGCAATTCCCTGTTATATTCCAGAAATCCTGTTACTTTTCCCATAGATCTAAAATATTAAACGACTACCTGCTCCTTGGCTTTATTCTTCAGCAATACAGCCTTGTAATCCCGTGGCATTACTTTGATGAAATGAGGAATCACTTCGTGAAAGTTATTCATCATGTTCTTTGCAACCCTGCTGTAGGTATAATCATAATGATTCCTGATCAGCTTCCTGATCCTGGAAAGATCTTCATCCTCCAGCGGGTCAAAATCAACCATTTCGCGGTTGCAATTCAGCGGGAGGTTTTTTTCCGGGTCATAAACATAGGCAATTCCTCCACTCATCCCCGCCGCAAAATTCCTTCCCGTAGGGCCCAGGATTACCGCATATCCACCTGTCATATATTCGCATCCATGATCACCGATCCCTTCGACAACTGCAGTAACGCCGGAATTCCGTACACAGAACCGTTCGCCGGCCATACCCCGGATATAGGATTCACCGGCTGTGGCACCGTAAAATGCCACATTACCGATGATAATATTTTCGGACGGGGTGAACCTGGCTTTCCTGTCAGGATAAATGATCAACTTTGCTCCGGATAAACCCTTGCCAAAATAATCATTGGCTTCCCCTTCCAGGTCAAACCGGATCCCCGGTGCGCTGAATGCACCAAAACTCTGTCCGGCGGAACCCCTGAACTTAATATGGATCGTATCTTCTGGAAGGCCCACTCCTCCAAATTTTTTAGAGATCTCATTGGATAACATGGCACCAACGGCTCGATCCGTATTTAAAATATTGAATTCGGCATTCACCTTATCCACCCTGTCCAGGGCAGGTGCTGAAACATCGATCAGCTTCCAGTCGAGTACTTTATCTATTTCATGATCCTGTTCCATTTGCTGATACAGGCCGACATGCGGGGGACTGTCGATTTTGGTAACGAGCCGCGAGAGATCCAGGGTTTTAAATTTCCAGAATTCAAGGTCTTCACGCATCGCCAGCACATCTGCCTGACCCACCATTTCATTGATCGTTCTGAAACCGAGCTGAGCCATGATCTCCCTGAGTTCTTCGGCCAGGAAGGTGAAATAGTTTATGACATATTCAGGTTTTCCCCGGAACATTTCCCGCAATTCAGGTTTCTGTGTGGCTATGCCTACCGGGCAGTTGTTCGTATGACATTTTCTCATCATGATGCATCCTTCCACGACAAGGGCAGCTGTCGAAACTCCCCATTCTTCCGCGCCGAGCAATGTGGCGATCGCAATATCGCGTCCGGTCCTGAGTTGTCCGTCCGTCTGAACAGTGATCCTCGACCGCAAGTCATTCAATACCAGGGTCTGGTGAGTTTCAGCCAGACCGAGTTCCCATGGGAGACCTGCATGCCGGATGGAACTGATGGGAGAAGCCCCTGTTCCACCATCATACCCGGAAATGAGCACCACATCCGCTTTTCCTTTGGCGACCCCTGCTGCAATTGTCCCTACACCGATCTCTGAAACGAGTTTTACATTGATACGGGCTTCCCTGTTGGCATTTTTAAGATCAAATATCAGCTGTGCAAGATCTTCGATCGAATAGATGTCGTGATGCGGCGGAGGGGAAATAAGACCCACGCCTGGGGTGGAATGCCTCACCCTTCCGATCCATTCATCTACTTTATGACCCGGAAGCTGTCCGCCTTCACCGGGTTTAGCTCCCTGGGCAATTTTGATCTGTAACTCAGTGGCATTGGTCAGGTAATGACTGGTAACTCCGAATCTTCCGGAGGCTACCTGCTTAATGGCTGATCTTTCCCAGTCACCATTCGGTTTTATCTCAAACCGGATCTCATCCTCACCGCCCTCACCACTGTTACTTTTTGCACCTATCCGGTTCATGGCAACCGCCAGTGTTGAATGAGCCTCATGAGAGATGGAACCGAACGACATGGCCCCGGTTGCAAATCTTCTGAATATTTCTTCCTTCGGTTCCACCTCCTCGATGGGAATGGACTTCCGACGTTTAAAATTGAGAAGGCTTCTCAGCGTGATGGCATCTTCCGATTGCTGGTTTATTTTCTCCGCAAACTTCTTATAGGTATCGAAATCACCGTTCCGGGTAGCCTGTTGAAGCAATGATATGGTTTCCGGGTTGAAAAGGTGCTTTTCACCTCTTCTTTTCCATTGGTAAAATCCTCCCACTTCGAGGGCTCTGTTTGGATCCGGCTTTTCAGGATATGCTGTCCGGTGTTTTACTTGAGCCTCCCTGGCAATCCCTTCAAATCCGATGCCTTCAATCCTTGAAACAGTACCGGAGAAACATGCATCAATAACCTTTTTGCTGATCCCGATGGCTTCAAAGATCTGGGCTCCATGATAGGACTGGAAGGTCGATATTCCCATTTTGGAGAATATTTTCAACAGACCATCCCCCACTGCTTTCACATAATTTTTTTCAGTCTCTTCAGCAGTTAACTCCTTTTCAACGATTTTACTCTTTCTTAATTCCTCAATGGTTTCAAAGGCCATATAAGGATTGATCGCATTGGCCCCATATCCGAACAGGGCCGCGTAATGATGTGTTTCCCATATATCTCCGGCTTCCACAAGGATCCCGGACCGAACCCTTCGCCCATTTTTTACAAGGTGGTGGTGAATCGCTCCGACGGCAAGAAGACTTGGGATAGGGGCCCGGTTATGACTGATCTCCCTGTCGGTCAACAGGAGAATGTTTGCCCCGTCATGAATGATGCAGCGATCCGAATCGTTACAGATCCTGTTGATGGCATATTCAATCCCGGCTGCACCCCGGTTCATGTCAAAAGTGATGTCGATGCTGCTGACCCTGAAATTCGTATGTTTTATATTCCTGATCTTTTCAAGCTGCCGGTTGGTCAGGACGGGTTGCGGGAGATAGATCTGCTTAACATGCAGCGGTGTTTCGGAAAGGATATTCCAGGTACGTCCCAGACTGGTAAACAGCGACATGACTACCCGCTCCCGGATAGGATCGATGGGTGGATTGCTCACCTGGGCAAACAGTTGTTTGAAGTAACTTGACAGGTGCTGGCTTTGATGTGATAAAACGGCTAGCGGCGTATCTGCTCCCATGGACCCGATCGGTTCTTTTCCATCTTCGATCATGGGTGCGAGTATCATCCGGAGATCTTCCGAAGTGTATCCGAATGCCTTCTGCCGCTCGATCAGGGTTGAGGGCTCGGATTTATATTTTGGGGTATCAGTATCAGGTACATCATCGATATGGAGTTCATTATACTGAATCCATTCCCCATAGGGTTTTTTATTGATAAGTTCATTTTTAAGTTCCTCATCACTGACAATCCTGCCTTTTTCAAGATCAGCAATAAACATCCTGCCTGGCTGCAACCGTCCTTTCATGATCACTTTCGATTGATCGACCGGAAGAGCGCCCGCTTCAGATGCCATGATCACCAGACCATCTTCTGTCAGACAATAACGTGATGGCCGTAATCCGTTACGGTCAAGGGTTGCACCCACAATTTTACCATCCGTAAAACAGATGGAAGCAGGACCATCCCAGGGCTCCATCAGGGCGGAATGATACTGGTAAAATTCCTTTCTTTTCTGATCCATCTGGTCATGTTCCTGCCATGCCTCCGGGATCATCATCATCATGACATGTGGCAGCGAACGGCCTCCCATGACAAATAATTCAATGACAGCATCCAGGTTTGCGGAATCGGAGTGTGTAAAATCACAAATGGGAAGGAGCATCTGAATTTCTTTCTTCGTGAAGAGTGTGGATTCCAGCAAGGTCTGGTTCGATAGCATCCAGTTCACATTACCCTTAATCGTATTGATCTCCCCGTTATGTGCGATAAAACGGAATGGCTGTGCCAGTTTCCAATTCGGGAAGGTATTGGTTGAAAACCTGGAATGTATCAGGGCAAAGGCCGACTGGATCTTGGGATCGATCAGGTCGGGATAGTAAGGTTCCAGCTGATAGGTGGTAAGCTGACCTTTATAAGCAATGGTTTTACTCGAAAATGTGGAGATATAAAATGCACCAATGGCGTCTTTCAGGCTGCGTTCGATGGTATGGGTTGTATGTCGGCGGAGCACATACAGCTTCCGTTCAAAGATATCCGGGTCTTCGCAAAATTCCTCATGGGTTACGAATACCTGTTCAATGTGTGGTTCAATTGAAAGTGCGGTATTCCCGACGCCGAAATTATTTATGGGTACTTTCCGGTATCCCAGCAGTTTAAAGCCTAATTTTTTGATATTGATATTCAGGAGGGTTTTACATTCTTCCCTTAATTGTTCATTTTTCGGAAAGAAGATCATTCCCGCACCATATTTCCCCCTTTCCGGCAGTTCTATGCCCAATGCAGAACATTCCTTTACAAAGAATTCATGAGGAATCTGAAACAGGATCCCGGCCCCATCCCCGGTATCCGGCTCACAACCGCATCCACCCCTGTGTTCCATGTTGCGAAGCATGATCAGGGCATCTTCCATGAGCTTATGGGATCTTTTGGCTTTAAGATTTGCCAAAAATCCAATTCCGCATGAATCGTGTTCCATACTGGGCTCGTATAATCCGTACTGTTTCTCCATACGCATCACTTTTCTATCAGATACAAAAAAAACTAAATATTTTCTAAAATGAATCTCTCTATAGCCGGATAATTTGCTATTGACGGTATAATTCGTTGAGATGAACTAATTTTACGCAATTTAATTTTGTACACTCTATGAAATCACATAAAATTTCAAGCTTTTATAATAAATGCTCTCGAAAATACAAAAAAATGATGGTTTTTTTGAATAAAAGGTAAAAAAAATTATATATTATTCAATTCTCCTAAATTGAACAATTATAAAATTTTAATAAAACTAAGGAATTTCTTCAATAATTGCTTCCTCGAGATTGATTATAAGGCGATCAATTTCCTTTTTTGTAATAATCAGTGGGGGAAGGAGACGGATAACATTCTCGGCGGTACAATTGATGATAAATCCTTTTTCGAGCATTTTCAAAACAACCGGGCGGCAGGGAAAACTTAAATCAATGCCGATCATCAGGCCTTTTCCCCGTATTTCATTAATCTGAGGGATACGGTCCCGCATGGGTTGAAGCATTTCGAGGAAATATTTCCCCAGTTCTGCGGCACTTTCAATCAGATTCTCACTCATGATGGTTTTTACTGTAGCCAGGGATGCGGCACAGGCCAGTGGATTCCCGCCGAAGGTTGTTCCATGGTCCCCGTATTTAAAATGGCTTGAAAGGGAACTTGAGGAGAGCAGGGCACCAATGGGAAACCCTCCGCCAAGTGCTTTGGCCACTGTGATCATATCGGGCAGAATGGGGTAATGCTGATACCCGAACAGCCTGCCAGTCCGGCCAAAACCTGTCTGGATTTCATCGCCAACCAGCAATACCTCATATTTTTTACATAATTCCTGCAAGGCGACCATAAAAACCATATGTGCCGGATTTACACCCCCCTCACCCTGAATGGCTTCCACAAAAATGGCCACCGTTTCATCATTCACATTTTCCTTCAGGGAACTGACATCATTATAGGGAAGTTTAAGAAATCCCCGGGGCAAGGGCCCGAATCCCTGCTGATGTTTGGTGCTGCCCATGGTGATACTGGCGATGGATCGGCCATGAAAACCGCTTGTAAAGGAAATGATAGGCCCCTTTTTACCTTTCTCGTTGCCGATCTTCCTTGCGAGCTTGATGGCTGCTTCATTGGCTTCCAAACCGGAATTGCAGAAAAACACCCGTTCAAAATCACTGATCCCGGTTAATAATTCTGCCAGTCTTGCCTGAGGTTCATTATAGAAGATGTTGGAAACATGGATCAGTTTCGCCGACTGGTCATTAATGGCCCGGATGATCGCCGGATGGCCATGCCCGAGTACATTGACAGCAATACCGGAAAGAAAATCCAGGTATTCACGGCCTGAGGAGTCCCAGACACGGGTCCCTTCTCCCCTGACCAGTGTGACGGGCAGCCTTCGGTAAAGATCGAAATGGAAGGATTTTTCCGTTTTCTGAATTTCGTCCATATTTTATGGCAGGCTAGCCGATCCCGTATGCAAGCCAGTCAGCGATTACATTGAGACCTTCCTTTAAATAGGGGTCCTTAATTTCACTTTCCTCCGGTGTGACTTCTTTCACTTCGCTAGCACCATCGAGTGTTCCAAATAGCTTTTCACGTTCCGCCCTTATTTTTTCGGCCTTTTCTTTTTCTTTTTTCCTGATCTCCAGGTTTAACGAATATTCAGATTTATCATGCATTTTTCGCCAGTCTTCAACATCGTTGCTGTACTGGATCAGAAAGTTTTCATTTTTCATCCGGTCAGCAGCATTTTTTTCAAGCTGAACCAGAAGATCGTTATTTACAAAATCCAGCGGTTTAAATTTGGCCGAAGAGATCAGATCCCATGGAAGCGCGCTTTGCATGGAACTTTCCCCATATTCTTCGGCATCATATCTCGAGGGCAATTGTATATCAGGAGTGACACCTTTATGCTGTGTACTGCTTCCGGTAACCCTGTAGAACTTAGCCAGGGTCAGTTTCATCTGACCAGGTTTTTCTTCCTTATCATCCGGCAGGAATCTGTCCAGGTCCAGCAGGTTTTGAACGGTTCCCTTGCCATAACTCTGGTCCCCAATGATGACCCCTCGTTTATAATCCTGGATTGCACCTGAAAAAATCTCAGATGCTGACGCAGAAAACCGGTTGATGATCACCCCAAGCGGACCATCATAATACATATTTTTATCCTCATCATTCTCTATTTCCGTTTTTCCGGAAGTATTTCTGATCTGGACTACCGGGCCTTCGGGGATAAATAACCCGGTGAGTTCGATTGCCTCAGCAAGTGATCCCCCGCCATTATTTCTCAGATCCAGCAATAGTCCATCTACATCTTCATTCTTGAGGTCTGCCAGGAGGTTTTTCACATCCCTTGTTGTGCTTTTATAATTTTCATCACCGTTCCGGGCTCCTTCAAAGTCAAGATAAAAGGATGGGATAGTGATGACACCGATCCGGTAATCCTTGCCGTTCTTGTGAATGTTCATCACTTCCTTTGTGGGAGCTGCTTCTTCAATTTTGATTTTATCTCTTTCAAGGATAATTTCTACAGGCTCGGCATTCATGCCCTCCACACCTTTCAATATCCGTAGCCGGACCTGTGTTCCCTTCGCACCACGGATGATCTGTACCACTTCATCGATACGCCAGCCGATAATGTCTACCCAGTCACCATCCACACCCTGAGCCACCGATATGATCCTGTCGTCCTTTACGATTTTTTTGCTTTTATATGCCGGACCTCCAGGTATGATATCTGCAACCTTAGTGTATTCATTCTCGGTCATCAAACGGGCACCGATCCCTTCAAGGCTCTGGCTCATGCCAATCATAAAATTATCGTAGCTTATTGGCAGGAGATAATTGGTATGAGGATCAAAGGCCTCTGAAAGTGAATTCATGTACAGCTGGAAAACGTCATTGCTGTTCAATTTTTCCATCCACTCAAGAAGATTCTCATACCGCTGGTTCAGGTTATCGTTAATATCCTCTTCATCGGCATCCCCGAGGATCCGGGTAAGTTTTTCATTTTTTATATATTTTCTCCAGAATTCCTGCAATTCTTTTTCGCTGGAAGCCCATGGCCTGTGCTCACGGTCCATCAGGATAGATTCCTGCTCGTTATAATCAAAATCAGTGTTAAGAAGTTCAGTCGCCTGTTTGTTCTGTTCAGTGAATCGTTTGCTGAACAGGTTGAATATCTCAAATGCGGGTTCAAGATTTCCGGTCAAAAGTGCATCGTCCAGCTCATATCTGTATTTTTCCAGTTTATTTATGTCCGATTGCAGAAAATAGATCTTATTATGATCCAGATCGTCGATATACATGTCAAAGACCACCGATGACAGGGAATCATTAATATCTGATTTGCGATAATGATATTTTTCAAGAATGGCCAGTACTACAAGGCTTATCTGGGATTGATATTCGGTAGGGGCAAGTACTTCTGGTTTTGATTTTTCCGTAGCAATAGCTGTTGCAGTACCGGTCTGAACAAATATAATGAAGGATAAAAGAATTGGTATAAGTCTGTTTTTCATTATGTTATTGATTAATAAATCATCAATTTTAACGAATTTTAGCCTGAAAAGGTATATCTATTCTGTATTTATTTGAAAACCTCACATTCTGACCGGGAAATTATGGATTTCAGGGAATTGAATAAAGTTTTGGGGAATACAGATCTTCTGCTCATGGATCAGATCCTGAGGGGAAAATTCCTGCCGGGGATGCGGATGCTCGATGCAGGGTGCGGCGAGGGCAGGAACATGGTATATTTCATAAAAAATGGATTTTCGATTTATGGGATTGATATGGATCCGGGGGCGGTTTCCCTGGCCAGATTAACGGCAGGAACGATCAGCAAAAAGTATGTGGCAGAAAATATATTCCAGTCCTCCATTGAAGAAAATTCCTTCCCCGATGAATTTTTTGATATGACAATTTGTATCAATGTGCTTCATTTGGCGAGGGATATGGATCATTTTTTCAATATGCTTGCAGCGTTGGCCAGAATCCTGAAAAAATCAGGATTATTGTTTATGGTCATGGAACAGGAATTGCTTCCGGGGACGGATAAAAAAACTACTGTTATTGAGGGTAAGCGTGGGCCCGAAGCGGGTAAAAGATTTTATCTGACGAAAGAATTGCTCACCAGGATAAAGTCATGGAAAAAGTTGGAAAAAACAGGGGAGAGCAGGACATATCAGATAGAGGATAAGGTCAGTTTGAGCGGTTGCTGGTTCAGGAAAATTCAGTAATCAATCCGCCTCGATCCTGATTATTTTATTGATCTCATCCAAGATCAGGAGCGCAATTTCTTCCTTTGGATTCCTGATACGGTGATCTTTTTCAATAGAGCAGATGGATGGATTGGAGCCACACTGGAATGCTTCGAGGTAGTATTCACCGGCCGATTCCCAGAGTATATCCCCATCTTTATATTCATGCTGAAGAATCGGATTCAGGAGTACCTTTTCCATATCCTCCCTGTCCTTTATCCTCAGAAAAATTTGAATTGGTTCCATAATCGTCAAATTTCAGGATGAGTGATTAGTTCAAAAAATTCTTATCTTGTCTTTCAATATACAATTTAAAAATGATCAATGCAATAGTCTTATGAAGTACATGAAATCAAAAATGCCGGTTCCCAGAAGGATAGCCCTGGTGGCCCATGATCACAGAAAGGGAGATATGATCGATTGGGTGAAAAATCATATGAAGAAACTGACCAGGCATACCTTATATGCCACCGGCACAACCGGAAAACTTCTCGAGGAGGACCTGCATGTAAAAATCATCCGTCTCAAAAGCGGACCTCTTGGAGGCGACCAGCAGCTGGGGGCATTGATCACCGAACAGGAAATCGATATGATGATCTTTTTCTGGGATCCTCTTGAGCCTCAACCTCATGATCCGGATGTAAAGGCTTTGTTGCGTCTGGCGGTGGTTTGGAATATTCCCTGTGCAAGCAACCAATCGACCGCTGATTTTCTGATCAGTTCTCCCCTGTTTGAAGGGGAATATAACCGATGGGTTCCTGATTATTCGGCGTATATGAACCGTTCGGTTGATCATTAGACTCCTGCCATGACTCCGGAGTCCTGGCAGGAGTTTAATGATTCTCTCAGGTTTTTTCATGCCATTTATTGGAAGCAAAAGCCGGCGCAGATCTTAATTCCTTCAGGATCTGTTCGGGGTCCTTCCCCACGATCAGGATATCGCGGTTGGTTTTTTTCAGGAAACCGGTTTCCACCATATGGTCGAACAGGTTGAGCAGGGGATCGAAAAATCCCTCGAGGTTCAGTATCCCAACCGGTTTCCGGATAAGGTTTAACTGAACCCAGGTAAGGATTTCCGCCATTTCTTCCAGTGTGCCAAAACCACCCGGCAATGCCAGGAACCCATCAGAAATTTCCGCCATTTTCTGTTTCCGTTCGTGCATGGAATCCACGATGATCAGTTCATTCACCCCGTCATGTCCCACTTCGAGGTCGTATAGGAACCTGGGGATAACACCGATCACGTATCCGTTCCGACGCCGGATCTCATCGGCCAGAATTCCCATAAGACCGATACTTCCACCTCCATAGACAAGGGTTGTCTGGTTTCGCACAAATTCACCGGCAAGGATTTTGGCCTTATTTTCAAAGACCGGATCAATCCCCTTGCTTGATCCGCAAAACACGCAGATATTTTTCATTTAATTTTCTTCATTGAATAAGCAAATTAACCTGAAAAATTCAATAATTTTTCACCCTAAGTGCAGGTGAAGAACAATTTAATTTAAATTTAAAAGATAATCGCAGATGCCAAAACATTTAGAATATATGATTTGGTTCGCGAATGCGCCATAGAAATTGATTTTATTGACGATTCTCCTTGATTTACTTTAATCAAAAATGAATGAGCAGTATGATTAATATTCCAATTTTCAAGTGAAAGGAGTTAAACCGAAACTTTTTCTTCTGGAAAAAATATAGAACTTTATGTTTAAATATTCCGCATGGATCTTTTCGAAGGCATCATCATTGTTATCGTTGGATTTATTTCCGGATTTTTGAATACTGTTGCAGGGGGAGGATCATTGATCGCCCTGCCGGTCCTGATCTTCATGGGCCTTCCTCCGGCCGTAGCAAACGGGACCAACCGGATCGCCATCTTTTCACAGAATATTGTTGCCGTGGCGGGTTTCAAAAGCAGGGGTGTCACAGCCTTCCCCTATAGTCTCTGGCTTGGAATATCCGCCTTGTTCGGGGCAATTATCGGCGCAAAAATAGCCGTTGACATATCCGGTGAACTTTTTAACCGGATCCTGGCCGTAGTTTTGATCCTGGCCGTATTATATCCCCTCATCGAGCACAGGAGGCAGCCGGGTACAACCGTTCCGGAAAGGATGTCAGGTAAATTTCAGGTAATTGGTGTGGCGGCGTTTTTTTTTATCGGGATCTATGGCGGTTTTATACAGGCCGGAGTCGGGTTTATCATCATTTCTGCCTTGACCATCATCAATAGATTTACCCTGGTCAAAACAAATAGTGCCAAGGTTTTTGTCATAATGGTTTATACAGTCTCCGCCCTGGTGATCTTTATCGTGGAGGATAAGATTGTCTGGCTGTTCGGGATCGTCCTGGCCGTCAGCAGTTCGGCAGGCAGTTGGATCGGAAGCCGCCTTTCCGTAAAAAAGGGAGATAACTGGATCCGGGGGTTTATCATTGTTACGGTGATCGGGCTGGCGGTTAAACTATGGTTTTTTGACCGGTGACCCTAACCTGCATCAATTTTTCAAATACATGATTGTATATTCAAAGATCGGGGTGTAAATTCAATGATCATCTCAAACAAAAATAATTCATGATCAACGATGCCAAATTTATTGCAGCTCCCGGGTCCACCATTTCGCTAAGCAATTTCAGTACAGATGAGGTGGGAGAATTCAAATCAAAAAAAGATGCAAAGGAAAAACTCAGGGAGGATACCTTAAAGCTACAGGATTTACAACATAAATTATATGCCCACAATCAGTACGCCATGTTGCTGATATTTCAGGCCATGGATGCCGCCGGTAAGGACGGAACGATCAAACATGTCATGTCGGGAGTTAATCCGCAGGGTTGCCAGGTATTCAGTTTTAAACAGCCAAGTCAGGAGGAACTTGATCATGATTATTTCTGGCGGGTCTATCGGCGTCTTCCCGAGCGGGGCAGAATCGGCATTTTCAACAGGAGTTATTATGAAGAGGTTCTCATCGTGAGGGTACATCCGGAATTTCTGTTGAAACAGCAACTTCCGGGGATTAACAGCCTCAAAGATGTCAATCAGGATTTCTGGCAGTGCCGATACCGGCAAATCAGGGAGATTGAAAGGGTATGGGCAGACAATGGGATTGTGATCCTTAAATTTTTTCTGCATGTTTCCCATGAAGAGCAGAAAAAAAGATTTCTCAAAAGAATAGAAAATCCAGAGAAAAACTGGAAATTTTCATTTCAGGACATAAAGGAAAGGGATTTCTGGGAAGATTATCAGCAGGCATATGAACAGGCTATTTCCGCAACGAGTAATGATTATGCACCATGGTATATCATTCCGGCGGATCATAAATGGTATATGCGGACTGTCGTGGGGGATATCATCGTGCGAAAAATGGCTTCACTGCCTTTAAAATATCCGACAATGTCCGGACCAGAAAGGGGGAAAATCATGGATGCTAAGAAAATATTGGAAGGGAAATAATCGAAAATTAATATCATATGAATATCAAAGGAAAAATCTACCAGATCTTCAATACGCAGAAAGTCAGTGAGACATTTAAAAAGAGGGAGTTTGTCGTTGAATACAGGGAAAATCCGCAGTATCCCGAATACCTTAAATTTGAGCTGATACAGGAAAAATGTGAATTGGTTGACAGCCTCAAGGATGGTCAGGAAGTGGATGTATATTTTAACCTGAGGGGCAGGGAATGGACCAACCCAAAAGGTGAAAAAGTTTACTTTAACTCGTTACAGGCCTGGAAAATCGAGACCCTTGAAGGAAATGGAAACCAGCAGGCGTACACCCCCCCTTCGGATGACGAGTTGACGTCATTTTCCGATGATGATGTGCTTCCGTTCTGATGTCCACCACAAACTCATGCCACGACTTGGAGTCATGGCATGAGTTTGTGGTCAGTGGTACGTTACATAATTTTCCCATTTATCGATCACCTGCCTGAGATCATCGGGAAGGGCTGAATCAAACTGAACCTTTTCTCCCGTGTCTGGATGGATAAATCCGATCGTTTTCGCATGCAGGGCCTGCCGCGGCATGATCTGAAAACAATTCTGGACGAATGACCTGTATTTTGAAAAAATTGTACCTTTCAGGATCCTGTCGCCCCCATAGGCACTGTCATTGAATATCGGATGGCCGAGGTATTTCAAATGCGCCCTGATCTGATGGGTCCGGCCGGTTTCCAGGCGGCATTCAATAAGGGAAACATACCGCAGATCTTTCAGCACCTGATAATGAGTTATGGCAGATCTTCCCTGTTCACCTTCCGCATAGGCGGTGGTCAGGCGCCTGTCCTTGTAACTTCTGCCCAGGTTAACATTGATGGTGCCTGATGCGGATTCGGGTAGTCCCCAGACGAGGGCAACATAGGTCCGTTCAATGGTATGGTCAAAAAACTGTTTTGCCAGTTTGTTCAGGGCATTTTCTGTCTTGGCAATCACGAGCAGTCCTGAAGTATCCTTATCGATCCGGTGAACCAGGCCCGGCCGCCCCTCATGGTCCGGCATTTCCGGAAGGTGTTTAAAATGATATACCGGCGCATT
>JAGTVG010000330.1 GCA_018224645.1 Cyclobacteriaceae bacterium | reverse complement strand
TTTTTCCTCAGGCCCTGTATCAGTTTAATTTTTGTAAATAAAAATGCCGGGTAAATTCCGGAAAAAATTCCCACGACCAGCCATAAAGCACATAAAAGCAGAAGGATTTCCGGATTAATAAGCGCATCCTGAGTAAGATTTTTGCCCGAATGACTGTTAAAATAGGGCAGGAGTTGGATGGCCAGAATGAAAGCCAGTACGGAAGCAATTCCCGCCAGTAATAAGGATTCCGTAATAAAGGATTGAAAAAGTTGATTCTGTCTGGCGCCCAGTACTTTTCTCATGCCCATCTCTTTCTTCCTCCGGGATGATTGTGCAACGGCCAGGTTAGTATAATTGATACAGGCAACGAGCAGAATGAGAAACGCGATGATCGAAAGAAAATAAATATAGGTCAAATTACCATTAGGTACCATCGCATCAAGATTGGAATGCAGATGGATACGGGTCAGAGGTTCCAGATGAAATGTAGCATAATCAAATTGTCTCAAATCAAGTTCCTCTTCCTTAAGGCCCTTCATATATTCATCAATCCTTCTTTCCGTTTCCTGTATTGCGGCCTCGTTATCGATCAGCAGGTACGTAAGATAATTTGCAGGAAACCATTCTTCATTATTTTCCCCATTAAGTAAACTGAACTGAATCAGGAAATCAAAATGAATCTGTGAATGGTCCGGGACATCTTCAGCTATTCCTGTGACGATGAAATCATTTTCTCCATCCAGCCGGAGGGATTGACCCAAAGGATCCTCAGTGCCAAAGTATTTTTCTGCCATCGAACGGGTGAGAATGATATTTTCCGGTGAACTGAGCGCTGTATGTTGATCTCCGGCAATTAATGGAAAAGAAAATATGCTGAATATTGATGAATCAGCATACAGGATTTTTTTTTCAGCAAAGATCTTGTCACCGTATCCTACCACCCCGGAGCCCAGGAACATGCGAACGTACGACTGGATTGCAGGAAAAGTTCTTGAAAAAAAGGGCCCTGGTTTAGTGCCGGTGACCGGCCAGTGATTTAAATTTTGCCCCCGTTTAGATTCCATGACCATTCTGACAATCCGGTCCTTATTTTCATGGAATCTGTCATAGCGGAGTTCATCAGACACATATAATCCGATCAGCAGGCATCCGACAATGCCGACTGAAAGTCCAGTGATGTTGATCACTGTATAAAATTTTTCCCTGATGATGTTACGGACGGCAACTTTAAAAAAATTTCTGAACATCTGCGTATGTGGTTAACGAAAGAAAATAAATATTATCAGGATATTACGGAATATCATACCGAATCCCGACAAAAAACATCTTTATCAATCAGTGTGCCAGTTGGCGGAAGCCTTAAAATGATGCAAAAAAAGGTAAAACCAGAAAAATATTTGTTCAAAAATGAACATACCTGATCGGAAGCGGACATGTTGCTACGCTTGTTCCTGCTGCCACATCCTTAGGTGAATACATTTTCTGAGCCAATACATGCGTTAAAATCCTGGCTGTATTTGATTATTCAAATCATGCAGCAGGGGATTGAAGGATATCATTCATTATCTACATTGAGTTGATACCAGTTGATATTCCTGGTAAAATACATGGTAAGCCCAAGAATAACCGTCAATCCAATGCTCCCAAGTAATAGCGCGTAATCAGCCAGTTGCAGGGTGATAAAAAGAAATCCATATATACTGATCATCATGACGAAAAGAACCAGGGATAATTTAATTTTTCTGAATACGCTGACCGAATATAAAACGATCATTGTGATGATGGCGAATGTTGAAATGAGATAGGCAAGATTAAATTTCAAGTGTTCGGATAGCGATACAAGCAAAATATAGAAAAGGCAAAGAGCCAATCCAACCAGTCCGTACTGAAACGGATGTATTTTTCTGCCATTGAGGATTTCTGCGAGAAAAAATATCAGAAACGTTAAAACAATAGTCAGGACGGCATATTTAGCCGACCGCATTGATTTCTGATAATCATCGACCGGAAGTACCAGATCAATTCCGAATGTTGTGTTTGCCATGTACTGAGATGGATCGGGTTCTATCCAGTATTGAGGAAAATTACGGTTCATTTCTAAAATTTTCCAACTGGCTTTAAATCCACCCTCGGTAAGTTCCCGCCAGTCAGGAAGAAAACTTCCGTTAAAACTCGGGGAAGTCCATGCTGATTCAAGTTCAGCAAAAGTTGTGTTCCCAACCGGGATGAATGAAAGATTCTGGCTACCCTGAAGTTTCAATATGAGCTGAAAATCATATTTCCGGCAGGTATCATTGGATATTTCCCGGATATATGCCGTTATTCCAGAATTTATGATAGGGGAAAGTTTTGATCCGGATTCCACCTTCAGGTCCTGATTCTCCCATTTCAGATTTATTTCCTCTTCGATTCCACGCAGATCAGAAATTCCCAGTGTTAAAAATGCCTGTTCATACTGGATCAGTTTTGTTTCATTAAGAACAAATTTTTTATTGAGGTCGAAAGAGCCATTGAGGGAGATTTCGGACCTGTAAACGATCACTTCAAAAATTCCTCTTTTAAGCCTGGTTGGAATAATCTTGCCTTTTATCCTTAATATGTCTGGAAGTATTTTCAGATATTTTATTTCCTGGATCTTTTTATTTCCTTCCTCATGTTCGAATAAAACAGGAATGGACAGAATGGGTCCATTTATCAGCTGATTTTCCGCCCACTTTGAACTTACTTCCCGGATAGCCTCGAATCTCAGTTCCTCCCGTTCAGAAATGATCGATTTAATCATTTCTGATGGTATAAGGAGCAATAACATGATCAATATGATAATAAAAAGTTTGAGTGAGACGGAGTTCCTGATCCAGCTATTCACTCTTTCCAATGTTGTATTCGCGGTGTTCAATGTTTGTGTATGTTAAAGTACTTTGTATTTCAAAGTTATTGTTTAAAAATTTTTATTGAATCAATTTCTCGATCGCCCTGATGTGTCTGATGAATGTTTCTTTCCCGATTTCAGTGGCAAAATATTTTGTGTTTGGTTTCCTGTCGAGGAATTCTTTCCGGACAGTCACAAAACCGCCTTTCTCCAACAACTTAAGATGACTCGCCAGGTTACCGTCAGTAACATCGAGCAATTCTTTAAGGCTGCTGAAATCCAAATAGTCATTTACCATGAGCGCAGACATAATTCCCAACCGGGTTTTATTTTCAAATGCCTTGACCAGATCTTTTAAAAGGTCCTTCACGATCCGTATTTTCGTTGCATATATATGCCGTATATTATGTGGAGGATTCCGAAACCAATGGACCAGAAAAATATTCCAAACCCAACAAAATACGATGCGAACAATCCTGTCATAATTTCGATCATCCCCAAACTTCTGATTTCGGAAAGGGTGTACTTGCTTGCATTCACCAATGCCAATCCATAAAAAATCAGGGTAGCCGGTGCGATTAATCCGATGAATCCTTTCAACAATAAAATCATACAAAAAATGCCACCCGTTACCAGGGGTATTAAAAGATTGATCAATAATCTCCGGCTCTGGCGGTCCCATAATTTCTGATTGTCTTTGCGTGCTTTTTTAGACGTGAAGATAATTCCAGCCCCCAGGGTGAGTAAAAGGGTAGCTGCAGCAATCGTCATGATTATGAATTTGGATTCCTGTGAAAGATCGGTGTTAAGATAACCCATATTTTCGGGCTTTATATAAACGGTTATATATGCAATGAAGGAAGCGATCAATGCAAATATACCTGCCAGAATCCCGGAAGTTCCGCTCAACGAAATGAACCTGGATGAGCGCTCCATCATGTATTTAATAGCATGGAGATCATCTAAATATTTTTTCTTATCCATAAAAAGTACTTTGCATTACAAAGTAAATTAGGCCAAAGTATAATTCCAAATCATATTTCAATTTTTATCATTCCATTACTTCAATTTGGGAGGCCTGTAAAAAACTCGTACTACGACTTAAGTCGTAGTACGAGTTTTGCAGAGTATGAGATTTTTGGAGATTTTTGACAGAATTTTTAATTTTTTTGGATCAATTTCATCAAAAAATCAATTTTACTTGAATTCAGAGGTACTAAAGTCTCCAGGGATTAGATTTTTATTTACAGGAAGATTCCTTTAATCCAATTTATGTACGAAAAGTCCGCTTCTCAATTTGGGTTCAAACCAGGTCGTTTTGGGCGGCATGATCCTGTCACTGTCAGCAGTCTCCATAAGCTGCTCCATTGTAACCGGATAAAGTGCAAAAGCAACTTTCATTTCCCCACTGTTGACCCTTTTCTCGAGTTCGTCCAATCCACGGCTGCCGCCGGCAAAATCGATCCGTTTATCGGTTCTCAGATCTCCGATACCCAGGATTGGTCTCAGGATCTGTTCGTAGAGGATCGTAACATCCAATGAACCCACGGGATCATTCTTTTCCCAGGTTCCGGGTTTCGCACGGAGTATACACCAGTTACCTTCCAGGTACATGGAAATTTCATGGGGTTTCTGGGGCTTATATTGTGCCGGGCCATTTGATTTGATGTCAAAACTCTGGCTCAGCAGATTCAGGAATTCATCTCGGCTCAACCCATTAAGATCCTTTACGAGGCGGTTATAATCGATTATCTGAAGCTGATCGTGAGGAAAATGGACGGCCATAAAATAATTATATTCTTCAATTCCCTGGTGATGCGGGTTTTTATGCCGGAGTTCACGACCCAGGATAGCAGAAGCCGCTGTCCGGTGATGGCCATCAGCCACGTAGGTGTGTGGGATCTTTTCAAATTCATTCACAAGACTATCGATCACCTCCTGTTCCGAAATAACCCATACAACATGACGGACACGATCCGTCGCAATAAAATCATATTCAGGATCTGAATCTTTTATGGCCGTGATAATCCTATCGATACCGGGATCAGCATGATAGGCAAATAAAACTGGTTCCGCATGCATATTCGTAAAACGGATATGGTTTTTCCTGTCTTCTTCCTTATCCGGCCGGGTCAGTTCATGTTTTTTAATCACTTCGCTGAAATAATCCTCAATACCGACACATCCGACGAGGCCTGTCTGTTGCTTTCCATCCTTTTCGAGCATATAGACATACAGGCAATCTTTTTCGTCCTGCTTAAAAAGACCGATCTCGCACGCTTTTCTGAAATTTACTTCTCCTTTGATATAAACCTCATGACCATATGGATCATGGTCCCGGGCAAAATCGACTTCGGGTTTGGTGATCCTAAGAAATGAAATGGGATTTCTTTTCACCAGCTCCTTCGCTTCATTGGAGGAAATCACATCATAGGGTACGGAAGCCACTAAAAATGCTTGGTCTTTGACAGGCCGGTAGGCCCTGAAAGGTTTTAAGGATGCCATAGTTATTGTTTTTGATCCGGGATAACCCTGACCCTGATTACCCCCTTTATTTTTTTAATGTGGTCGAT
>JAGTVG010000329.1 GCA_018224645.1 Cyclobacteriaceae bacterium | reverse complement strand
GGAAATCCCAACAACAGGATTTTTTTCAGTCTTAACTTCATCATAAGTCTTTTAATTAATGAGATTTTAAATATTTTGCAAAAAAATATTGACTTGTAGGTTTATTTTTAGCCTAAATCTACAAAATATTTGCAATTCAATGCAATACAACTTTAAAAACAAACGATAATTTCCACTTTTTTTAATTTTATGGAGAAAAAGAATTGGACAACACCAGCGAAGGATAAAATTTCAGCAGGTTTATTGCGAGTTTAGAAATTTTTCAACCAGGGTAAGGATATTTTGAAAGGATCCTGTGAAAAACCAATGGACTTCAGGATCTCTGTTAAACCAGGCAATCTGTTTTTTTGCATACCTCCTGCTGTTCCTTTTAAAAAGTCTGATCGCCTCCTCCAGATCATAGGCACCTTCCATGTATCCAAAAAACTCCTGGTAACCCACAGTCCGTAATGCCGTCAGGTTCCGGTAGGGAAAAAGTTCCTGCACCTCCTGCAATAATCCCTGTTCAAGCATACGATCTGCGCGCTGGTTGATCCGCTCATATAAGATTTCCCTCTCGGATTCAAGCCCAATTTTAATATAATCAAATTCCCGGGATTTAGCCTGCCCCTTCTTGATGGATGAATATTTTTCTGATGTCTGGTAAATTATTTCAAGGGCCCTTATCACTCTTTTAGGATTCTGCCGGTCAATTTCTGTCCATGATTCAGGGTCCAGCGATTGCAGGTCATTGACGAGGGACTCCAGACCCTCCTCCTCCATTCTTGAGATTAGCCGGTCCCTGATAGAAAAATCAGGATCAGGCATTTCATCGATCCCTTTGCAGACAGCCTGGATATATAATCCTGAACCGCCTGCCATCACGGAATGAGGTTGGTTGCCGGACAACCCATCTATCAGACCGATAACATCCTGTTCATACCTGCCGGCGCTGTAATATTCACGGATTCCCTTAATATCCATCATATGATGTTTAATGCCCTGTTTTTCAAATCTGGTGGGTTTGGCCGTACCGATATTCATCTCTTTGTAAATTTGCCGGCTATCCGCTGAAATAACATCACATTGAAGATGTGTCGCAAGCCGGATGGCCAATTCGGATTTACCAATTGCCGTAGGTCCCAGAATGATCACCAGCTTGAATCTTTCCATTTAAGGTCGCAGATCAAATTACTTTGTGCTGAAATTCATGAATTTTTTAATAATTTATTTAAATTTATAAAGAAGTCCGAACTTCAGCTGATGTATAATTCAAAAAACCGGGAACGGGATCATAATTTTCAAAAACCAGACAATACCTCCAATAAGCAGGGACCGGACGCAGTCTCCCTCGTATTCAGGAATTTTATCATACTGGAGGCTGAAAACCTGAAAGATCTGCTGGGATTCAAGTCCAGGGACCTGAAAGATGTGGCCCTTGCGGTAATCTTTCCTGAAAATCAACCCGCAGGGGGGCAGTCAATCCGGATGATCCGGGAACAGATATCCGGACTGGATAAAGGAAATAAAATAACCTTTCCAATACAGTTGAAGCATGCCCATGGATTCCTGATTCCCACGGAAATTGAAATCGAATGCAGGGAAGATGAGACCTATCTCCTGAGGATCCCCGAGAAACATCATCAGGTAACAAACGATCTTTTCCAACGGGTAGCCGGTACAGATCCGGAAATTGCGGATCTGATCCAGTATTTACCCGTCATGTACAGGATGAGCAATGAAAGGAACAAGTTTTATTATTTCAGCAATAAATGGCTTCAATTTTCAGGCAAACAATCATTCGATGAATTAAATGAAGGCTGGTTCAGTCATGTATTCCATGAGGACCGGGATATTTTCGAGAACATAATCAATTATGCTTTCAGAAAATTGATCAAATATGAATTTTCCTACCGCCTTTACCGCCATGATTCGGAGATTCGCTGGATATATGAATCGGGGATTCCTCTTTTTGACAATGATGGTATTTTCCTGGGATACCTGGCAGTTTCCGTCGATTTAACGCAGTTTATTGAAACCGAAAATAATTTACAGGATCAAAAAGATAAAATACAGTTCATTTCCGAACACGCACCTGTCATGTTCAGGATATCTGATGAAAGAGACCATTTTTATTATTTCAGCAAAAACTGGCTTGAATTCACGGGGAAAACCCTAAAACAGGAGATTAACGGGGGCTGGTGGGAATGTATCCATGATGAAGATTATAAACTTGTCCGTGAAACGCTACATAAAGCCTTCAGAAAAAGAAAAAAAATTGAGATTTCCTACCGTCTGAAAAATAAGGAAGGAAAATTCCGCTGGATCCTGGATACGGGGATCCCAGTCTATAACCAGTTGGGGAGGTACAGCGGCTATATTTCCGCCGTTGTCGATATCACCGAGCAGAAGCTTGCAGATGAAAAATTAGGAAGGGCTATGGCCTTCCGGGAGTCCGAAAAAAGTCTTCAGGCTTCGTTCGAAAAAGCTGATCTCATTGCCGCTTCTATAGACAGGGATTCAACCATCAATTATTGCAATGATTATTTCGTGGAGCTGACCGGGACGGAAAGGAAAGAGATTCTCGGAAGGAAAATTTACGATTTCATCGATTTTTTTGATTCAAAAGGTAATCCGGCCGATCCCATTCAAATCCTTCATGAAAGAAAAGGATTTATGGAAACCTTTGAAGGCAGGATTAAGAGCGATTTCCGGGAATCGTTCATCATCAGGTTCAGCTCGATCATCCTGTTCAATAAGAAAGAAACCCTGCCGTCAATCACCCTTGTCGGCGAAAATATTACCGACAAAAGAAAGGTCAGAGAGGCTTTGATCCGGTCAAATGCACAATTAAAAGACCTTTTTGATAAGGCAAATGACCTGATCCAGATTTTTTCATCTGACGGGAAATTCCTTTTTGTCAATAAGACATGGAAAAACCGGCTTGGTTATCAGGATCATGAGATCCCGTTGCTCAGGTTTGAAAATATCGTTGAAGAATCGGTTAAAGAAAAAACGCTGCTGGAAATTAATTCAACCACCCCTGATTTACCGGAGAAAAATATCGATTCCATCCTGATCTCAAAAACAGGTGAAAAGATCGATATCAGTGGAACTGTTTACTGCAGTTATAAAGGAGAGAAACCCGTTGAGATCCGGGGGATCTTCCATGATGTTACCGAAAGGGTCAGGGTACAGAAAGCACAACATATTTCTTATAGGATCTCGGATCTTGCACTCAACAGCCCGAATCTGGATTATCTCTACAAGAACATCAGAAATGAATTGCAGGCTATATTGAATGTGGATAATTTTTTCATTGCACTGTTCGACCGGAACCGGATGGAACTGAGTTTTCCATATTTCGTGGATGAAAACAAAAAAACAAGCGAGTCGGTTGAAAAAAGGAAATCCCGGAATGGGCTGACTGAGTATACCATACGTCGTGAAAAACCTGTGATATACCGGAAGGAGGAGTTACTTAAACTCGAAGTGGATGAAAATATTTCCATCCTTGGAAAAATCCCTGCCGTATGGCTGGGAGTTCCTCTCAAGTTGAAAAGGGAGGTGATCGGGCTGCTCTGTGTTCAGCATTATCAGAATCCTGATGTATATACAAATCACGATCTTGAACTGCTGGAATTTATTTCTGGCCAGATAGCCATCGCCATTGACCGTAAACAGCAGGAAGAAAAGATCATAGAACAGGCCGGACGTCTCAATTCCATTTTTGAAAGTGGCACGCATATGATCTGGTCGGTTGACCGTCAGTTCCGCTTTACCTCAAGTAATACGAATTTTCATGATTTCATCTTTCAGAATATCCCGGAACAGGTTGATTATCAGCTGGCGACCTATGACATGGATGAGATTAACGGCAACCCGTTCTGGAAAGATAAGTATGACCAGGCCCTGAAAGGTGAAATTGTCCAGTTCGAATCAAAATTCAGACATATCCGGACACAAAGAAAATCGTGGAAGAGTATTGTATTAAGTCCTATTTATTCCGAATCGAATTCGGTGAGGGAAATATCCGGGATTGCATACGACATTACGGAGAGCAAATCAGCACAGATCGCTCTTTCTGAAAGTGAAGAAAAATTCAGGAACATTTTTGAATCCTTCCAGGATATTTATTTCAGGTGTGATTTTAAAGGGCGGATCATCCTGCTAAGTCCTTCTGTGAAGGATATGCTTGGTTATGAACCTGAAGAATTGATCGGAAATGACATTAACAGTTATTACCTGTATTCAAAGGAGGCCAGGCAATTGTTAAAAAAACTGATAAGGGATAAGACATACCGGAATTTTGAAGCCTCGCTGGTCAATAAAAATGGTGATATTATCCAGTTTATATGTAATGTCCGGCTTATTTATGATGTAAATATCCGGTCGGCGGCTATTGAAGGGGTGGCCAGGGATATTACCAAGATCAAGGAAGCTAATCTTGAATTAAAACAAGCCAAGGAAGTCGCTGAAAAATCCCTGAAAGTAAAGGAGCTTTTCCTGGCGAACATGAGCCACGAGATCAGAACGCCCATGAATGGGATCATCGGAATGATCGACCTGCTGGAAGGGACCACCATCACAGAAGAACAACGGGACTATGTTCAGACCATTAAAAAATCATCGGAGACCCTCTTGAATATTCTCAATGATATCCTTGATCTTTCAAAGATCGAAGCTGGAAAAATGCAATTGAAAAAATCCCCGGTCCGTCTGAGAAACGTACTTGAAAAAATATATGCCCTGTTTGTCCAGCAGGCACTGGTAAAAAAAATAAAACTGTATTATCACCTGAGCGAGCACCTGCCGGAATACCTCATGATCGATGAAACCCGGTTGCTTCAGATCCTTTCAAACCTCGTATCCAATGCAATAAAATTTACAGAAGGGGGAGGATCAATCGACATCGATATACGAAAGGCCAAAGTGCATGGTAAAAGATTCATGATAAAATGTACGGTAAGTGATTCGGGAATCGGTATATCACCTGAAAGCACCAAACAGTTGTTCAACCTCTTTTCACAACTCGACACAACCACCACCAAAACCTACAGCGGAACGGGACTGGGTTTGGCGATTTCCAAAGAGCTTACCAAGCTGATGGGAGGGAAAATCGGTGTATTTTCAACCATGGGACATGGCAGCAGTTTCTGGTTTACTTTTGAAGCGGACCCCACCGATAAAATTGCGGTCATTGCTGATCAACTGGTGGAAAGTGATATTCAGATCAAGGGTTATTTTAAGGAAGAAAATCCTGCGATCCTGCTTGTCGATGATAATGCCGTTAACAGGCAGGTGGCCGGTGAGATCCTGAGAAAATCGGGTTGTAAGGTGGATCTGGCAGAGGACGGGAAAAAATCCATTGAACTTGTAACAAAAAATCAATACGACCTGATCTTCATGGATATTCAGATGCCGGAAATGGATGGCGTTACCGCCACCAGGAAAATCAAAGCCATGGGCCTGGAAAAACTACCTCCCATTGTTGCCATGACGGCCTATTCCATGAAGGAAGATAAGGAAAGATTTCTGCAGCAGGGTCTTGATGATTATATACCGAAACCGATCCGTGCCAATGAACTGATCAATAAGGTCCGGCAGTGGATCCGGGATGAATTAAGCCTGGAGGAGATGGAACATGAAGAGCCTGATAAAATGTGGCAGGTCATTAACCTGGAGACTGTAAATCAGCTTAAAGCCCTGGGTGGCGCAGAAATGATCGAGCAGGTTTTTGCCGACTTTTTAAAAGAATCCAGGGAACAGCTACAAACCTGTAGTAAGGCATTTAAAAATCAGGATTATACGGCCATCAAAAACCAGCTGCATACCATTAAGGGAAACGCTGGAACACTGGGCGTGGAAAAATTTTCAAAACTGGCTGAGATCATCGAAAAAAATTTGAAAAATGAAGAATATGAAACCATTGAACAAGACTTAAATTTTCTTAACTTAACATTTCTTGAATTCAAGAATAAATATCAGTCAATAATTAATAAGATCAACAATGAGTAATCCTAAAAAGGTGATGATTGCTGAAGATAGTTCAGTCATTCAAAATCTGACCCGGAAGATTTTATCCATCCAGAACTATGAGATCACCAGTGTGAAAAATGGGCAACAGGTCCTGGATACTTTGAAAACCGAGAATTTTGATATTATCCTGATGGACATAAACATGCCCGTGATGGATGGCATCGAATGCACCCAGAAAATCAGATCCCTCGACGATCCTCATAAATCGAACGTACCGATCGTAGCCATTACCGGGAATGCAAGAAACCTCTCCGCCAGTGAATATAATGACATTGGCATTAACGAACTTCTTCAAAAACCCCTTAATTTTGACGAACTTGTTACCATCGTCAAAAAGTATACAACGGATTAAATGTCGTATTTCAATTATACAAAACATTTCCTCAATAAACTGGAAGATCTGTATTCTGAAACGGAATATCAGCTGAGATATGAAAAAGGAAACTTTAAGTCAGGATACTGTTTATTGAACAGCAGGAAGATAGCCATCGTAAACAAATATTATTCACTGGAAGGAAAAATAAATTGCCTGATCGAAATGCTTAAGGAAATTGAGATCAGTATTGATGGATTGAGTCCGAAAAACCAGAAACTATATCTTGACTTAACCAAAATTTCCGAGCCATCGTGAGGATAACATTTCTGGGCACTGGCACCTCACAGGGTGTTCCTGTGATAGGATGTGATTGTCGAGTTTGCAGATCAGAGGATTCCAGGGATAAACGGCTGAGAACCTCAGTCCATGTTTTCCATCAGCAGAAAAGTTTTGTGATCGATACGGGTCCTGATTTCAGACAACAGATGCTGCGGGAGAATATACTCGACCTTGATTTTGTTCTTTTTACACACCACCATAAGGATCACGTCGCTGGCATGGATGATATTCGCAGCTATAATTTCAGATCGAAAAGAGCGCTTCCCATTTATGCCGGATTTGATACCCTGCTCCAGCTCAAAGCGGAATTCCCCTACGTTTTTTCCCCCCAGGGATACGGCGGTGCGCCAAGGGTCGAGGTAAATGAGATCCAAAACAACCCTTTCCGTGCTGGTAACATTGATGTTATTCCAGTTGAGGTATTTCATCATAAACTTCCGGTACTCGGTTTCCGGATCGGTGACTTTGCCTACATCACCGATGCCAGCTGCATTCCGGAAAAGGAGATGGAAAAAATTATAAATGTTAAAATGTTGGTGATCAATGCCTTACAGAAAACACCGCATATGTCGCACTTCACGCTGAATGAAGCACTCCTGGAAATCAAAAAAATAAATCCAGGAATGGCGTATATCACTCACATCAGCCATGGAATGGGCTGTCATGAAACCGTTTGCAGGGAATTGCCACAAAATGTTTCACTGGCCTATGACGGACTGAAAATTGACCTCTGAACGTGCATAACAATTATTTTTTCCTGAAAAAGCTTTCCGGAAGCCTGAAGCAGAAAATACCGGGATGGAAAATCGGCACCTGTTTTTCCCAGGAAAAAAACGAATTGATCATCGGGCTGTATGCCGGAAAGAATGAATTGTACATCAGGGTGGATCAAAACCCGCAGTTCTCATGTCTCAGTTTTCCGGAATCATTTTCCAGGGCAAAAAAGAACAGCATTGATCTGTTTCCCCGGATGATTGACTGCCGGATCCTCGATGTATATCAATACAGTTATGAAAGAGCATTCAGCTTCATGCTGGAAAATGATTTATTGCTGGTATTTAAATTGTTCGGGAATTTTTCGAACATCATGCTGTTTGAAAATGGAGAATGCATCGATGTTTTTAAACATAATTTGAACGATGAAGAAAAAATAAGTCCTGAAACACTTGACCGGAAGATCGTGATCGATGAAGCCGGATTTTATGCTTCAGGCTGCGATCCGAAAAAATACATCCCTGCTTTCGATGATCATATGATGCAACACCTGGTAAACAGGGGATTTTTTTCCCTGAAAAAAAGAGAAAAATGGAAGCTATTTGAAAAGGTATTGGTTGAACTTGAGCATCCCTCCTTTTATGTTGTCACACTCGGGGATAAAATAAAATTCCGTTTATACCCGGAAGGGAAAGTGCTGCAGCAATTCAGCGATCCGCTGCAGGCTGTGACGGATTTTTATTATACCCACCAGAAACAATACTGGCTTCAGATGGAAAAGTCGAGCCTCCTTAAAATATTAAAGGGCCAGTTGAAAAAGCATGAACAGTACATCCTTAAAGCCGGCAAAAAACAGGATGAGTGGCTAAACCATCTGGATTACCGTCAGAAGGCTGATATTATTATGGCAAATCTTCATGCATTGAACCCTGGTCTCGCCGAAGCAGAACTTTTTGATTTTTATCATGACGAGATGGTAAAAATCCGGCTGAACCCGAAACTCAGCCCGCAAAAAAATGCGGAACAGTTCTATAGAAAATCAAAAAATCAGAAAAAGGAGGTTGAAATTCTCCGGAGTACCCTTGACCAGAAAAAAAACGCTGCAGCCCGGCTTCAGCAACTGATCCGCGAAATTGAAGAAGCTGAGAACCTCAAAATCCTCAGGGCGCTCAATGAAAAATACAAGATCGAAAGGGTGCCCGGGAAGGACCGGGAGCCTGGGAGGTTCAAATCTTACGAACATATGGGGTTTAAGATTCTGGTCGGCAGGAATTCAAGGAATAACGAGGAACTTACATTTGAATATGGGTATAAAGACGATCTCTGGCTGCATGCCAAGGATGTTTCCGGTTCACACGTGCTGATCAAATACCAGGCGGGAAAAACCTTCCCCGGGCCTGTGATGGAAAAAGCAGGACAACTGGCCGCTTATTATTCCAAAAACAGGAACTCAAACGTATGCCCTGTGATCTATACGGAAAAAAAATATGTTAGGAAAATAAAAGGAGCTCCGCCTGGAACCGTACGCGTGGATAGGGAGAACATTTTATTTGTCAATCCTTCAGATCATTCCTGACCCTCAAAAATATTCAGCCTGACGGTATTCGTCCGTTTCCGGCTGGATACCGGGATGGTGCCCGTCGTAATATAGATATCCTTTTTGCTAATCAGATCATTTTTAATCAGAAATTCCTGGATGTCATTGAGGGCATCATCGGTGGATTCGAACTTTTCATAAAAATAGGCCCTGACACCCCAGACCAGCGCCAGTTGGGATAGCAGGGTTTTATTGCCTGTAAAAATGATGATGGATGCTTTTGGCCTGTGTTTCGAAATATAAAAAGCGGTATATCCCGTAACAGTCATACCTGTGATCACTTTTGCATTCGTATCTTCCGCCAGCTGGCATGCTGTGGCGATTACCCTGTCATTGTAAAAGGTGGCAGAATCCTTCTCGATCTCATAATTTTTATTAAAGATCCCTTCAACACTTTCTTCAACGGATCTGATGATCCTTGCCATACTTCTTACCGCCAGGACCGGATAATTGCCGGCAGCAGTCTCCCCGCTCAGCATGACCGCATCAGCCCCATCCATGATGGCATTGGCCACATCGCTTGCCTCAGCCCTTGTAGGCCTTGGATTCTGGATCATACTTTCAAGCATCTGGGTGGCCACGATAACCGGTTTAGCCGCGTTATTGCATTTCCTGACGATCTGTTTCTGAATAATGGGAACTTTTTCCATGGGAATTTCCACACCGAGATCACCCCTGGCAACCATCAAACCATCTGACGCCTCTATGATCTCCCCGATATTTTCAACTGCCTCCGGTTTTTCAATCTTGGCCACGATTTTCGTTTTTCTCCCATTTTTATTGATGATATCCCTGAGATCATTAATATCCTGAGCCTTCCGAACAAACGACAGTGCCACCCAGTCAACCTGGTGGGCAAGCGCAAACTCCAGATCTGAAAGATCCTTTTCCGTCAGGGAAGGAATCGAAACATTCGTATCGGGAAGGTTGATCCCTTTTTTGGATTTTAAAACGCCACCATGAAGCACCTGGGTCACAACCTCCTCCTCATCCTGGTTAAGCACCCTCAGTTCAATATTCCCGTCGTCAATCAGAATTATATCACCCTTTTTGACATCCCTGGGCAGGTTCTGATAGGAGGTCGATATTTTCTGGCTGTTTCCAATCATTTCCCTGACCGTAATGATCAACTTCTGCCCAACTGCTAAATGGGTGGCTCCTTCCACAACGTCACCAATCCTTATTTTCGGTCCCTGAAGATCGAGCAGAATGCCAACCGGGTCATTGAATTCCTTGTTTATATTCCTGATGATCTTAATCCTTTGAAGATGCTCCTCATGGGTGCCATGTGAAAAATTGAGGCGAAGGATATTCGCTCCAGACCGGATAAGAGAACGGATGATGCTTTTGGAATTGCTGGCAGGCCCCAGCGTGGCTATGATCTTTGTACGGTTAACGGCTTCTTTCATGCTAAAGCATTAAATTCTCCCTGGATTTTATTTTACTGATATCGAAGGATGTGATGTACTGGATTTCATCGATTTCCTTGATTCTGGAAAGGAGATCTGCATCCTCCTTTCCATCCAAAACACCAAATTTCATAATAAAAAAATCAAATTTATGC
>JAGTVG010000328.1 GCA_018224645.1 Cyclobacteriaceae bacterium | reverse complement strand
GTGGTTGTCACCCCTGAGGAAGAGGAGAGGATTCAATCGCCTCCAACAAACAGTATAACAGCCTACGATTATTATTTAAGGGGTAAAGAATATTATAAAAATAGTTTGGAAGAATCGAATTTCAGGTATGCCGTTCAGCAGTATGAAAAAGCAGTTGAGATAGATCCGGAGTTTATTTTGGCATGGGTTGGACTGGCGGGTGCATCAAGATATTTTTACTGGTTTTTTGGAGATAGAAGTGAAGAACAGTTATTAAGGACAAGACAATACCTTGAAAAAGCCATAGCTTTAGATCCAGAGTTAAAAGAGGTTCAGCTTGAAGAAGCAAGATATTATTATCATTGCAGACTTGATTTTCAGAAAGCTCTCCGGATATTAACCAGACTGAATACGGAATATCCTAACGATGATGAAATATATGCCTGGATAGGTTATATTTATCGAAGAATAGGTGATTTCAGAAAATCTTTAGAATATAATATACAAGCTATAGAATTAAATCCTGCAGTATGGAATTACTGGCTGGAAGCTGGAAACACTCTGAGAGTTCTTGGCAATTATAGGGAGGTTGAAACTTATTATAAAAAAGCCTTTGATCTTAACCCCTCGATAACGGGTCCTTGTTTATTGCTTTTAGAAAATTATATTCTTGCAGGGAAAATAGATAAGGCAAGTGATTTTTTAACAATTATCCCTCAATTTCGTAATAATCCGGATATAAAATTACAGGAAATTGATATAGAAGTAATTAAAGGAGACTATGAACAGGCTGTGCGTATTGCCGAATCGATGCCTGAATATGGATTTAGTCCTTTTCCCGGTCAGGTTTCTTATTTTACAAAACATTTCTTACTTGGAATGATCTATCATATTATTTCAGATAAAGAAATGTCAAATAAGCACTTTGAAATCGAAAAGGATTTTATATTGGAAAAAATGAATTATATGAAAAATGATTACCGTCTGTACTGCACACTGGGTGTTGCTTATGCAGGTTTGGGTAATAAAAAACTGGCAAAAGAATCCGGTAAAAAAGCGCTTGATATATTATCATTATCAAAAGACTCCTATGCAGGTTTTATTACAGAAATAAGCATGGCAAAAATTTTACTAATGATAGGAGAATACGATGAAGCATTGACAAAACTGGAATACATATTGAATCGAAATAGACATGTTTCGGTCGAACTAATAAAAAATCATCCGTTTTGGGATCCCCTCCGGACTTTGGATCGATATGAAGAGATTATTTTAAATCCAAAGTATCAGATCAATTTTTCTGATAAAAATTAGCCTGATATAAGGATATGAGAGTCTTATTTTTTCTATTTTTTGAATGTTGTATTTCGAAGGAGTATTTAACAGGTTCCATTTGTTCCTTCCCCCGCAAAAACTATCACACAAGAATCTCTTAAAGCACAGTTCTCAAATTCCAGATCAAGAATTGTGAATCTCAAATCAAAATACCTCTGGTGGGGAAATTTATGATTGTAAATCCGCCTTTTATTCTTAACTTATCTTAGATTTTTTGAGAAAGATCCAGGAGGGATCAGTCATGTCTACAGACGATAATACGAATCAGGGAAACCTGCCTGTTTCCAGGGATGAAAAGTTCCTCCGGGAGGTAAGGGAGACTGTGGAAGCCAACCTGGGAAATGATCAGTTCGGGGTGGAACAGCTGGCCTCGGCCATGGCCATGAGCAGGATCCAGCTATACCGGAAACTGCACCGGCTCACCGGCAAAAATGTAAGCCAGTATATCCGGGAGATCCGCCTGGAAAAAGCCAGGGAACTTTTACGACAGGATGTGGCCGGTGTTGCGGAAATTGCCTATACCGTGGGGTTCGGGAGCCCTGCCTATTTCAACCGGTGTTTCCATGAATATTATGGATTTACTCCGGGGGAGGTGATCAGGAACAAGGGACGGTCTGATTCACCTGACAGGGATCAGATGGAGCCAGTTATTGAGGAGCAGGAGGTTTCGGAAAGTATCCCGGCAAAGTCCTTTTCCAGGGGTATTCAAAAAAGAATATGGTTTGCCGCTTTCGGGATCCTGCTGGTGATGATATTTTTCGTCATATTTTTCACCGGACGGAACAGTCCTGCGACTGACAAATTAGAAAAAACCATCGCCGTTTTTCCTTTATGCCTGGATGAGGAGGATCCTGAAAATGGCTATTTCTGTAACGGGATGGCTGATGAGCTGTTTACCCAGTTGGATAAGATCAGCGGCCTGAAGGTGAAATCGAGGTGGGTCATAGAAAGTTATATAGGTAAGCCTTTGGACCTGGTAAATATGCGGAGGAAGGTCGGATTGGACGTTATACTTACCCTGAGCACCCTGAAATCCGGAAACAACCTGCGCATAACCGTGCAGTTGATCGATCTGCTGACCGGAGACCAGACCTGGGCCGGTACGTATGATGGGGATTATACCGATAAAATATTTGAGTTTCACAGCAACACCGCGAAAGAAATCGCTGCTCATCTTGATGTGGTGATCACCCTTGAAGTGCAAAAGGAACTGGAAAAAATACCCGCGCAAAATATAAGGGCTTACGATGAGGTTATAAGGGGCGAATATGAAACAAGTTTATACTGGAAAAACGGAGACAAAAAACACCTGGAAATTGCTCATGAGCATTTGAACCTTGCACTCAAAATTGATCCGGATTTTCCACTCGCGATTGTACAGAAGGGTAGAATTTTCAATATCGAAAAAAAATATGACTCGGTACTGATATATGCAAAAAAAGCGATCCAAGTAGATCCGGGTATTAACAGAGGGTACAATTTATTAGGTGATTATTATGCTTCTTTAGGTAAGAACGATCTGGCAATAAAAAATTATATAAGGGCTATTGAATTACCTCCCCGTGATGATATCTGGATTTTATATAATGTTTCATTGGGTGAATTATATCTTAACCAGAAGAACGATGCAATTAATGCATTGCGTTATCTGCAAAATGGCCTTGAGCTGAGCGAAATTCATTTGACCCATATCTATCCGCTGATCATTGCATGTTTTATGAGTATTGGAAATTATGATCGGGCGGAAGAATACATAAAAAGAAGCTTGGAGTTTTGTAACAACTGTACGATCTACTTGTATGCCAGTTGGATAAAGCAGATCCATGGAGAATTCAATGAAGCCAGCAAAATCGTTAATTCGTTATGTCAAAATCCTGATTGTCATCAAATATGTTTAAGGGACCGGTTTCAGATTTCCCTTTTGAAGGGAGAATTAAGCTTTGCCGAACAATACTATGATAAGTGGAAAAAAAGCGGTCATCTTTGGCGGGCTTCAGACCTCTATGTTCATTACCAGATCGGTTATATTTACTACAAGTTGGGAAAATTTAATGAAGCTGAAGAGGTATTTATAGAACAGATAAAAAATCTTAAATCCAGTTTGGTTGAGAACCCTACATGGAAACATCCGTATTATATGAATCTTGCTAGAATTTATGCCTTTACCGGGAATCATCATGAAGCATTGAAATACCTGAAAAAATATGCCGAAATCGGTTTTACCTACGGATGGCATGATTTTATCGAAAATGATCCTTTCTTTGAAAGCTTCAGTGAGAATCCTGAATTCAGGACTATTATAAGCCGGGCTCGGAAAGATAAGGAACACCTGCGGAAAGTACTATCGGAGATGGAGGAGCGTGGGGAAATCAAGTTATGAATTTTGTGGGTGTGGAATACGCTAACTAATAATTAAGCTACTTCAAGAAATCAAATTAATTGATATAATACTTCCTAATTAATATTTTAAAAACAATTATAAATTATGGATTATGAATGATGAAGATCGATTATCTTCATTCATCATTCGATACCAGACTGGTCGGCAAGACAGGTTCGATATTCACCCGGGGGCATCTCTTTGTTTTCCTGAAGGTCCGGAATAAAAAACTCCGGGGCCCCGGAATGGAGCCGCCGGAGTAAAAAACCAATGAAAACTGGGTTTTTTATTATAATAACCGATGAATCATGGTAAAGTAATATTCATCCGCTGATGTCATTCAGATTTGTGTTCTTTTTACAAGGATCACCCCGGCAAGGTCCAGGCATAAACCTGAAGAGGAACTACCCCTGCTTGTAATTACCGCTGCCCGGATATTTCCCGAAGCATCCTCATAATCACCGGTTCCGCCGGTAATATTCAACTGCAACTCCAGATTTACATTCCCCTGTTCGCATGATCCATATCCGTCATAAACGCCAAAAAGTATATCTCCTCTATCAAGAATAAATTCGAAATTCCCATCAACAATCCTGACGCACGCTGCAGATTCTCCGATGGTAATGTGCGTATGCCGGCAACTCACCGGAATCAATCCTTCATGATCGAGGAATCCACTTCCATAAATGAAGGATTTTTTTGTTATGGATTGATTTCCATCCGTAAGAAAGAAAGCTGCATGATCGGCCTGGATCTCTCCGAGGACAGCCATTCGTTGCGGTTTCGGTTCCTCGAATGGGACGGCAGAACCGAAACCCAGTTGATCCAGTAAATCAGTACAGGAAATAAAAAATGGTAAAACAGCTAACAGGATCGTAAGCGATCCCCTGCTCAGGAAAGTTTTCATGGTGGTATTTTTTATAGCCATGAATCAAAGAGGCCTGTTCCTTTCCTGTTTAATCATATGTATCTTACAGGGCACATGTAAACCCTCCCTCAGAGTTCCCTGTCATCAACATGCAGGGAAACCCAATAATGAATTACTGTTATCCAGAAGGTCAATCGTTTACCATCTATCGAGGATCCACGAATGACTATGGAAAAAAACTCCGGTGACGGGAGGGTTTGTCACCGGAGCAATGTAAACCAGAATATACTTCAATGTGCCGTTTGAAGTAGGATCTTATCATGTCTGGTGCATAGCATCTTATCCGCTGGGATTATTCTCTTTATCATTTATTTCTTGCCGTTTTCTACCGGAACAAAGATCGATCCCGTGAGATCCAATAGCAGTCCAGGAGAATCAACTGATCCATTTTTGCTCACTGCAGCTGTCAGGCTTCCCATGGCACTTGCAAAGGCTCCTGTCCCGCCGGTAATCTGGAAGTTAAGATCACAGCAGACATTTTCCGGGCAAAAAATCCCGTAGCCTGAATAATAGCCGGAAATCATATCACCGTTATCAAAAACATACTGGAAATAACCGCTTTCAAATTGTACATTATCCAGTTCTTCACGGTATGTATTATGCGTATGCCGGCCGGTAATATTCATTGAACCATTGGCAAAAATGAGGTTATTCCCATTCATAACGCCATTTCCGTTCATGAACGATTTTTTTATATCAGTTTCGCCGCGTTCATTGATGTAAAAGGAAACATCACTGGCTTCGATCGCACCGCTAACCAGAATCTTATCCCTTATTTCGGGATCGAATGGATTCAAATTCTCTGGTGGGCAACCAGTAAGCCCAAGCAGCAAACATCCCAGGATTGCCATCAATCCTGCATTTTGAATAGTTTTCATGGCTTTAATTTTTAAGTGATCTTTTCAATTATCCACTGGAAATGAACAGGCCTGTCCGATTCAATGTTGGGATTAAAGTTGGAGAAATTTAAAGAGTGGTACATAGCAGGCTGGTTACGAATGATTGCAATGATTGTTCAGAAAATTGACCGGTTGTAATCCCGTTACAGGCAATTTAAATTATGTTACCTGCCCCGACAGGATAACAGATGACATCCTTTTAAATGATGTCATCTGTTCCGTCAGATTTGGTCCGGGATAATCTTTTTGTATTCCGAAAAACTTCTGAATGACAGCGAAAACTGAAAGGGAACAGAAACCCCTTATTCATCCCACAGCGGTGTGGTCAGCAACGGACGGGGATTTTTATCGATCCTGAACCAGTCCCTGACTTCACCCCGGGTATCCAGAAAGATCCCGTACAACCGGTTCCCTTCCACCTCGATGGCCATCGATCCCTTGTACTGGTCCGACCCGAAGGCCATGGCAGGGTGTTCGAATGCTCCGGCGCTGGGCCTGTTGCCGCTTACCCCGCATACCACATAAATGGTCCCGGATTCACCGTCAAACTTTTCATAGGCGGTCGGATATCTTTTCTTTCTGTATCTGATCATGGTTTTTGCCTTAAAGGTTCTGGCCCGCCCGTAATGATTGTGGATCAGGTATGAGCGTTCATATACATGACTGTGCCCTCCCAAAACCAGGTCAACACCATGAGCATCCAATACCGGGAGGATGTTTTCACGGATCCTGGTCATCCGGCCCCCGCTGTCCCAGTGCATATCCGAATTATGCGTTCCCATCGAATAAGGCGGATGATGGAAAAAAACGATCGTCCAATTAAGCGCATTTGCTTCGAGGTCCCTTTCAAGCCAGTCAATCATCGGGCTGACGGGTTCCAGGGAAGTGTCTTCGGTATCCATCGATATAAAATGGACATTACCATAATCAAACGAATAATAGGCTTCCGTTCCGGAGGGAATTCCGCCTGCTTCTCCATTGACCGGAAGGGAAAAAATATCATAGTATGGGCCTGTCTGTGTTTCGGAATCGGCACTGCGTATGTCATGATTGCCGGGGGAAGGCCAGGACACCGTATTCCTTAAAAGTTCATCATACATGTTCTCAAACATGGCGCTCTGGAACTGCTCATCCGACCCCCTCGTATAAGCGAGATCCCCGAGCATGAGCCAGACATCGGTATGTCGGCCTGACTTGTACTTCAGATAGGCATTTTTAACTGACCTCGAAATGGAATCACCCGTGCCGAAATCACCGATCGCCCAGATCCTGATGGGTTTTTCATTCAATGGCGTTGGGGCTGTGATGAAATAATGTATACTATCCGGTCCGCTGAATACCTGATGATCGTTTCCTACAGCATAAAAATACTTTGTATCCGGCTTAAGACCGTTTAGCTGAATAATGTGTTCGGTGGTGTCTTTCTGACCTGTCTTTTCCCTGTCGAGGGTTTTGAGGCTTGTTCCGTAGATCACCCGGCCGGAAGTCGGGAAATCCGTCCTCCACCGGATGATGATCCCCGTCTGAGAACCGGACTGCAGGTAAGGCCCCCGGATGACCTTAATGGTTTCCTCGGCCTGTTCAGAAAGGCAGGAGGCTGCTTCCGTTAAAAACGACGGCAGCAAAAAAAACAGGTATATCATTATGATCCGGTAATACTTCATCTCTAATTTTTTCAACAAGGTTTGAATATAGCCAATTTACCTAAAAAGAAAATACTCCGGGGGAATAAACAATGTTTTTAGGGGCATCTGTTCGTCCGGCGAACTCCTTACGCTGCAAATTGTCCTATGGTTTTCCCGGAATTTTGAAAAGTTGCCGGATCTTTTTTAAAAATCAGTTTTTCTTCAGTTTTAAGCATTAATTTGATCGAATAAATCAACGATCTTTTCTACAGGCAAAAATATATCGTCATGAAAAACGTCAAATCAGGATTTCAGGATAGGGACATCGTATCGATCCTCCGGTTCTTCAGCCAACCCAGATTGCTGGTGTATTTTCTGACTGCCGCTGTCTTCTCACTTTCCAACCAATGCAGTGAGCGGATAAGATGGTCAGAAACTAACTCCGGCGACATTAACCTGGTGATCAACGAAGACGGGCAAACACTTGGATATTCCCCATCATCAGGTATAAAGCTGGTCACTGACGGGGGCTATGCTTTCAAGGATCTGAACAGGAACGGGCAGCTGGATCCCTATGAAGACTGGCGTCTGGATGCTGGTACCAGGGCTGCCGACCTCGCCTCACGGATGTCGGTGGAACAGATCGCCGGTTTGATGCTTTACAGCCGTCATCAGTCCATACCTGCCGGAAGCCGTGGTTTTATGGGGGATACCTACGGCGGGAAACCCTTCCGGGAAAGCGGGGCCAGAGCTTCTGATCTGGCTGACGGACAGAAAAAATACCTGGAGGAGGATAACCTCAGGCATGTGCTGATCACCCGGGTGGAAAGTCCTGAGGTGGCGGCTCGGTGGAACAACCATGCCCAGGCATTTGTGGAAGGACTGGGTTTCGGGATCCCGGTTAACAGCAGTTCCGATCCCCGGCACCGGACTATAGCGGATGCGGAATACAATGCAGGGGCAGGCGGAGACATTTCCATGTGGCCGGGTTCCATTGGTCTTGCCGCTTCATTCGATCCTGAACTTGTGCATCAATTCGGTCAGATTGCCTCACGGGAATACCGTGCACTGGGAATTGCCACGGCGCTTTCCCCGCAGGTAGATCTGGCCACAGATCCGCGGTGGTACCGGTTCAGCGGCACTTTTGGTCCGGACCCGCGATTGACTGCAGACCTGGCCCGGGCCTATGTGGACGGCTTCCAGACCTCATCATCGATGGAAATTTCAGAGGGCTGGGGATTTGAGAGCGTGAATGCTATGGCAAAACACTGGCCGGGAGGAGGTACCGGTGAGGGAGGCAGGGATGCCCATTATGGTTTCGGGAAATACGCGGTGTATCCGGGAAATAACCTGGAAACCCACCTGATACCCTTCCTGGAAGGGGCATTTGACCTTGCAGGGGGCACCGGGATGGCGAGTGCAGTGATGCCGTATTATACGATATCCTTTAATCAGGATCCCACCGGGGCGAATGTGGGCAATGCCTTCAGCAGCTATTTTATCGGGGAAATGCTCAGGGAAGAGTATGGTTATGACGGTGTAGTCTGTACCGACTGGGGCGTTACCCGGGATGAGGGAGATATGGATTCATTTGGTCAGACGCCCTGGGGAGTCGAACACCTGACCGAAGCCGAAAAACACTACAGGATCCTGATGGCAGGAGTGGACCAGTTTGGCGGAAACAACGCTGCCGGACCGGTTCTGGAGGCATACAGGTTGGGTGTGGCAGAACACGGGGAGGAATTCATGCGGTCGAGATTTGAAACTTCGGCAATACGTTTGCTGAAAAATATATTCAGGGTCGGATTATTTGAAAATCCTTACCTGGATATAGAAAAAACCAGGTCATTGGTCGGGAATCCGGAATTTATGAAGGCAGGATATGAGGCACAGCTTAAATCAATTGTCATGTTGAAAAACCAGGATCATGTTCTGCCCGTGGAAAAGAACAGCACGGTTTATATCCCCAAACGGTATATTCCCGCAAGGAGGAACTTTATGGGTCAGGAAGACCCCGGGCGTTGGGAAGACCCTTTAAATCTTGAGATCGTGAAAAAATATTACCGGGTTACGAAAGATCCTGCACAGGCGGATTTTGCCCTGGTGCTGATCACCTCGCCTTTTGCGGGGCGGACTGCCGGGTATGACCCGGCCGATGCTGAAAAAGGTGGAAATGGATTTATGCCCATCAGTCTGCAATATGGCCCTTACACGGCAACCTTTGCCAGGGATCCAAGCCTGGCCGGTGACCCAAGGGAGAAGGATGTATTGAACCGGACCTACAGGGGAAAGAAAGTAACTGCTGCGAATCAATCGGATCTGGAGATCGTACTGGAAACAAGCAATAAGATGAAGGACAAGCCGGTGATCGTTTCCCTGGAATTATCCAATCCAACGGTTTTGACTGAATTTGAAGGACAGATCGAAGGCCTGCTTGTAAATTTCGGTATCCAGGATCAGGCCCTGCTGGATATCCTGTCGGGCGATGCCGAACCTTCAGGCTTGCTCCCGTTGCAGATGCCGGCACACATGACCACTGTGGAGGAACAGTTTGAAGATGTTCCCTTTGATATGCAATGTCATGTGGATTCAGAAGGAAATGTCTATGATTTTGGTTTCGGTTTGGACTGGAAAGGGAAAATTTCGGATGAAAGAACGGCCAGGTATGTGAAAAACAGGCAGATTGTGCAGAACAGATAATCTGTCGATCGGGGCCAATAAACTGAAGCTCTATTAAATCACTCAATCGCCAATCACCCATTCGCCCATCGAATAATGTGGATTTGTGGATCTGTGGATCTTTAGAAGGCATTCCGTCTCGGTTCTTAAGACTCCCCCTTGACCTGACTGGCCTTTTTTTATTCTGTGCGATATAATTTCTCAATAACTCAATAAAAAATAATAAAATCCCACCGGAAAACGAATGAAGGGGTAAACGGATTGACTTTGTATTTGAATTTGTTGATTTCCAGAAATCACCACATAGTGAAATTGCCTTGGATAACTGAGAAATCGGATAATTGTGTAAGCGAAATCTTCTGCGGCAGAATGCCCCAATAATCAGTATGCACAACAACTATTTTCCGGGAACCCGGGTAAACGCAGGTAATCATTATTACGCTTATTTTCAGATATGGATTTTCATGCTGTCTACGATTTCATCTTTGCGACAGAATACACATAAAAACCACTACAAACAATAACTGACTCCTGAGAAATCGGGAAAGAAAAGGTGATAAGATAATTCTGCACCACTCATCTGAAGGGCTGTAATCATTCCCTCATTCACCAATCACTCATTCACTCATTGAATTCGCCTTATCACCTTTTCACCTTATCACTTTATGACCTTATCACCACATTAATTATTGCGACCACTCCGTCGGTTCCCGGTCCCATCGGTGTTTTTCGAGCTCCTTCTGCAATGGCTGATCGAGCGGCCCAGCATCACTTGCCGCCAGGTTCATTTCCACATGATGACGCTTCCGCATGCCCGGGATGATCGTGCTGACAAAAGGTTCACCCAGGATGAAACGTAATGCCATTTCGGCCATGAACATTCCTTCCGGAACGAGCGGTTTTAAAGCATTGGCATGCATTACACTTGATTTCAGGTTCTCCGGCACAAAATAGGTGTTCCTCCAGTCACCCTTGGGCCAACTGCTTTTTTCAGTAAGATTCCCGGTCAATGAACCCTCATCAAAAGGAACCCTGGCGATGATCCCTACATGATGTTTATGGCAGGCAGGGAACAGTTCATCCCGGGGATTCTGATCAAAAATATTAAAGATTACCTGGACAGCATCTACGAAACCACTGTTCACTGCCTTAATGCCATTCCATGGTTCCCACCGGTTGATGCTGATCCCGATGGCATGGAAACATCCCTGATCTTTAAGGTCCATCATCTTTCTGACCATACCATCATCCTGCAGCCAGAGATCTTCCCAGGTGTGGAATTGAACGAGGTCGAATGCATCTACACCCGCATTTTTCAGGCTTTTTTCCACATACTTTTCAATATGGTCCGGGGGAAAACATTCTTCAGCATGATATTCCCTTTTGCTGGGCCACTTAAAGTTCATGGGAGGGATCTTGGTGGCTGTATATAGTTTTTTATCTGCATTGTTTCGAATAAGTTCACCCAGTAATGCTTCACTCTTTCCAGCGCCGTAGGCCCAGGCAGTGTCAAAAAAATTACAGCCCATATCCACTGCACGTTGAAGCGATCTTTTTGATTCCTTTTCGTCCGAACCGGTCCAACCGCCCATACCCCACATGCCATACCCGATCTCACTCACATCCCATCCGGTTCTGCCTAATTTTCGATATTTCATAATGGTTTGACTTTAAATTAAAAATTAAACGGTTAATATGCCATCCCTCCCATGCACGTGATTTCCTGTGATTACAATTTAATAAAAAGTATCGGAGAAGCCATTCCGGCTGTCATGAATTTTATCGATGGGGTTTCATTCTGCCCGCTTGGCGAATTGGTTTTCGGACACCCGGATTTTATTTATCCTGATCAATACGCTGATTGATCCGTTTTCCGTTTTCACTCTGACATAGATTCACTACATTTATGCCAGGAATTTTTTTACTTGAAGATCATGAATAAATCTATCGTTTTTCCCGGACTGGTTTTCCTGCTTTTCCTTTCCACCTGCCATTATACCCAGGATAAAAAGATGGATTTTCCATCTGCTGAAATCGGCAATGAAATGGTTACCATGCATCTCTACCTTCCGGATCCGGAAAAAGGATTTTACCGTGCGACACGATTCGACTGGTCAGGCATTATTTCAAGTGTAAAATACCACAATCATGAATATTTCGGATACTGGAAAAAAACGCATGACCCCATGGTGCACGAAGATCTTTCAGGACCGGCAGAATCCTACAACAAACCCGGTCTTGGCTATGAAGAAGCAACGCCGGGCGGCCAATTTATCCGGATCGGGATCGGCATTCTTGAAAAACCGGATGATAAACCCTATGAGACATTTAAAACCTACAGGATTGTGGATCATGGAAACTGGTCTGTGAAAAAAGGCAGGGACTGGATTACCTTCGAGCACGAAATTAATAGCGATAACGGGTACGGATATGTCTATACCAAAAAGATTGAATTAAAAAAACAGGATCCGGGATTCACGATCACCCATCACCTGACCAATACCGGAACAAAAAAGATTGAGACCGACCAGTACAACCACAACTTTTTCATCATCGATGGGGAAAAGTCCGGACCTGCAATCAGTATCGATTTCCCCTATGACATATCTACGGGGAACGACCTGAAAGGGCTCATGAAGATCGATGGACAGACCCTGATTTTTACCCGGAACCTGGATCAGCAGTCAGTCTGGATGGAGCTCAGCGGATACGGACAGGATATAAACGATCACAGGGTCACGGTGAGAAATAATAAAACAGGTGCAGGCGTCAATTTCGGTGTCGACAGGCCCCTTTACAGGATGGTTTTCTGGGCTTGTGGTACGACCTATTGTCCTGAAAATTTTATCCTGATTTCCGTTGAGCCCGGTCAGAAAGAAACATGGGTTTCTGACTATACATTCATGTCGGAATGAAAAGTCATTTTTCGGGCCTTTTATCTATATCATGATTGATGATGCAGTATATTCCCTGTTTTTTCTGATCTTATGAAAAAATGGATATCTCCATTGTGATACCTGTATGGAATGAATCGGCTAAAATTGCCGGGGACCTGGATGCTGCAATTCACTTTTTTGAATCATTTTCACTGAAAGGGGAAGTGATCGTTTCTGATGATGGAAGTAGTGATAATACCCGCCAGGTGGCCGTCCGGATGTCGGAAGAACTGAATTACCCCGTGAAGATCATCCGGAATGAACATCATGGAAAGGGCCATGCCGTCAGGTCGGGGATTCTTTCGGCAAGCGGGGATATCATTCTTTTTATCGACAGCGGCAGTTGTATTCCTTACCGTGATGTCTGGAAAGGAGTGGTTCTGATCCGGAAGGAAGCCTGCGATATCGCCCATGCATCCCGTTTTTTGCCTGAAAGCAGGATAGAGGTACCGAAAGGATGGATAAGGCGGATTTCGTCTTATTTATTCAGGAAGTTTGTCCATCATTATATGAAAATCCCTCATCATCTGACCGATACACAATGCGGATTGAAGATCTATCCGAAGGGAATAGCCCATAAATTGTATGATGAATGCTATACACGTGGATTTACCTTTGATATTGAGATCATCATCAGGGCAAAACGGGAAAAATTGCGGATCATGGAGTTTCCTGTCACCTGGCGCTCCGATCCCGACAGCCGGCTTTTTATTTTTCAATCATTTACGGAAATCTGGAAGGAGTTGCGAATGATCAGGAGGAAGCTTGTATAATGCCCAAAATCCCTCCTATTCATGCCATCACTCGGAGTGATGGCATGAATAGGAGGGACTTTTGATCTTCCGGTTTAAGGCCTCGAACCTCCGGCTTCCGCCCTGCATGAATTTATTATATTTACTCTAAAATGATTACATATTTATCCCAAACATCCTTCCGCACAAATCCATCGAGGTAGATTCCGGGCCTCAATTCCACAACCGGATCTACAAACGGAAGATATAAATACCGTTTTCCCGGAGGCGGTATTTCGTAGATCTTCTCCAGGATCTCCCTCCCGAATTCAGGGGACGCTATG
>JAGTVG010000327.1 GCA_018224645.1 Cyclobacteriaceae bacterium | reverse complement strand
GTCGCCTGTCGCCTTTAAACCAATAAGCCCGGCATATTGATACAGCATTAAAAAATGCGATAAATGTCAAAATATACTTCATGATTCATTTATTATCATTCCGGATCGATGCTTCTTTCCAGGACTGAACTTCCAATCCTCTCCAAAAATGCAAAGTTCCGGTATAAAATGACGGGCAAATACTTAAAAATCCAGCATACGCATAAAAAAATACTGGCCTGAGTTTTACCATCCGTAAACGGGACCGCTGCCAGAGGCGTAGCAGAACTCGTAGCAGAACTCGTACTACGACTTAAGTCGTAGTACGAGTTCTTAAATTATTTTGAATTATTGATGGTTTTAACTCAAAACCGACTGTTTTTTAATCGATTTTAAGAAAAAATCATCCGGTTTCTATTTTTTAACCAGCTTAATTCCTTTGAAGTTGAATTCACTCCAATTTTCACCATCAGGCTGTATGGTAATGACCATCACCCCTGATTTTTCAAATTCAATGGTACCTGTTTGTTGTTCCTGAAAATCCATAAGGTCTCCGGTACCCTTATAGAAACTTTCGACTGAAGCAGATGGTGTTTCGAGCGTAAAACCAACCCGACTGGCTGTGGTTGCCCCGTTCATCAGGACATCGTATTTTCCAGGGGTTTCCAGGGAGAAAATGAATTCCACCCGGGCACCTGGATCAATCCAATGGGTCACATAAGCATTTTCGGAAAGCTCGGACAAGGATGCGTGTCCACCATATCCCGGGTTGTGAATGAATCCATAGGCCGCAGGCAGACGCACCAGACCCTCCTTGTTCTCCCCCGGCATGTTGCTGATCACATCCGGTTCCCCTGAAATTTCCATTTTTAAAACCGTATTGTATGGATCAGCGGTCAGACCGCTCAGATCGACCAGTATATCTTCTCCCTGGTCCTCATATGGAACATCCGTTCCATCCCTTAAAAGTCCAATATTCTTTACTTCATTCCTTATTCCCGGAACCAGGATACGGCCGTCTGTAGGAATATCAAATACATGAAGATAGAGAATATGGCCAAGATCCGTTTTCTTGCTCGTGCATCGTCCCCAGAATAATTTAAAAAAAGGACTTGCTTCTGTACCATAAATGGATTCACCGTTTGTTTTCATCCATTGTCCCATTTCCCTTAACCTGTCCACACTTGGCTGTGGGAACTCTCCTTCGGCCGTAGGCCCGACATTCAGGAGAAAATTACCTCCCTTACTGGCAATGTCCGCCAGGTTCCTGATCAGGGTCTCCGTGGATTTCCAGTTATCATCATAGGATTTATAGCCCCAACTTGTGTTCATCGTCATGCATACCTCCCAGTCATAATCCAGCCCTGTGGGAGGGATATGTTGTTCCGGGGTTGAAAAATCCCCATTCCAGGGTCCATATAGCCGGTTATTTTCCAGTATTCCCGGTTGTAATTCCAGCAGGCGATGCAATTTTTCTGCTGATTCTTCCGTCATCCCAACCGGAGTATCCCACCACATAATGGCAACATCTCCATAGTTGTTTAGAATTTCCTCTACCTGGGGATAGGCTTTTTCCTCAATATAGGTCATAAAAGGAACCCTTTCCACCGACTGATCCCAATAGGGTTCGTTGTTGCGCATACCCCAGTAAGCCCCTCCGGGATGGTGCCAGTCCTGGGCCTGCGAATGATAAAATCCGAGTTTCATACCCTGTTTTTGACAGGCTTCCGCCAATTCTTTCAAGGGATCCCGGTCAAAAGAGGTGGCATCCACGATATTATATGGATTCACCCTGGAATGATACATGGCGAACCCATCATGATGTTTGGAGGTGATCACGATGTATTTCATGCCAGCTTCCTTTGCCATTTTTACCCAAGCTTCAGCATCAAACTTTACAGGATTAAAATCCTCGGCGAGTTTTTCATACTCCTGAACCGGGATCCTGCCATTTAACATGATCCATTCACTGATGCCGGAAATTTTTTCCCCTTTCCATTCGCCGGCTGGGAGTGCATATAACCCCCAATGGATAAAAAGACCGAACCGGGCTTCCTTCCACCAGGTCATTTTATCCTCACCTGTACTTCCCTCATTATCCGGGCCGGCATCTGTTGTTTTCTGTTGCTGACAATTGATAAAGAGAATCAGGCTTAAAAAAAAGATCAAAAAAGTCTTCATGATAATTGCGGTTAGATCATATAAAAATGCAAATTATCGTTTAATATTCAAGATTTTATCTATATTAAAAACCATTTATCAACTCAAACACATTTAATTAATTAAAATCTATAATTTTTTATCCGGAAAACAGGAAATTCATTTAAATTTTGGCAAGAAATTTTTTTAAACATGGAAATACAGATTAAACGCGTGCAATTATTCAACGCCAGTTGTGTGGCGCTTGTGGTCACCGCCCTTACATTTGCCACCCGTGCCGGCATGATCGATCCATGGATCCAGGAATTCGGCCTTAATGCCACTGAGGTAGGATGGATCGTCGGAACTGCTTTCTGGGGATTTACCCTGGCCATGGTATTTGGCGGACCGCTTGTCGACGTGATAGGCATGAACCGGATCCTCATCATAGCTTTTACAGGTCATGTGGTCGGGATCCTTCTGACCATTGTGGCTACAGGATTCTGGTCATTGTATATTTCTACATTGTTTATAGGCATATCGAACGGGATGGTGGAAGCAGCATGCAATCCCCTCATCGCAACCATTTATCCGGATGATAAAACAAAAAGGTTGAATCATTTCCATGTCTGGTTTCCCGGTGGGATCGTGATCGGAGGCCTTATGGTTTATTTTTTAAATTCCATAGGTTTTGGCTGGCGGATACACATGGCGCTTATGTTGTTGCCTACCCTTCTGTATGGATTCATGTTCATCAAATTAAAATTTCCGCAAACGGAAAGGGTGCTTGCAGGTGTTTCAACCAGGGATATGTACAGATCGGTTGTTTCCCCATTATTTATTTTTATGGCCTGCTGCATGTTATTAACGGCCATGACCGAATTAGGAACCAACCAATGGATCGCGGCTCTCCTTGAAAATGTAGGCGTTCCGGCTATTTTGCTGCTTGTATGGGTAAGCGGGATCATGGCCATCGGCCGACAAATTGCCGGACCCATCGTACACAGGTTATCCCCAAGTGGTGTTTTATTATCTTCAGCCATCCTGGCAGGGATAGGCCTGGTATTGTTGAGTTATTCCAATGGGTACTGGTCATTTGCAGCGGCTGCTGTATTTGCCCTGGGTATCACCTATTTCTGGCCAACGATGCTTGGCTTTGTTTCTGAAAATGTACCCAAAAGCGGTGCACTTGGGCTCGCCATCATGGGTGGAATTGGTTTTCTAGGCGGTGCCATCGCACAACCCGTTCTTGGAAGCATTTTTGATATGCAGACTTCCCTGGCATTGCCTGAAGGGCAAACCCTTGAGTCGTTGAGGCTGGCAGTTGAGGGATCGGTGGATGCGGATATACTTGCTATGGCAAAACTGATCGGTGGAAAAAATGCATTGAGGTACGTGGCCATTCTGCCTGTTATCCTGACCATCGCCTTTGGGTATCTATATTTTACGCGTCACCGAAGGCAATCGGAAAAACTGGATTTCGAACTGGAAACCGGACTGACAGGAAGGTAAATTAGTCGAATTACCATGGGAACCGGAGGATTAATTCCGGAAATTGCGAAGGTCGCTGAAAAATCCCGGAACAGGGAGTCAGGAAGAACCGGAAGCAAGTGCGGGATTAACTGGGGAAGAATGGGAAGGGGAAGGGGAATTTATTCTACATGGATGCCAATATTGGCCAATCCCGCACGCTCCTTATTTCCTGAGAACCTATTCGTTTAGCGGATCCTCACATCACTGCTTCAATTTTCCTGACAAGGGTTTTGATGTTAAAGGGTTTGAACAATACGTCCTGAGCCCCTGTCATATTGATCAGATCATCCTTTCCTTTATTATGTGCTGTGAAAAGAATAACAGGAATGTTCTTTGTCCTCATTGTTTTTTTAATGATCCGGGTGGCTTCCTTGCCTCCCAATTCAGGTATCCTGATATCCATGAGGATCACATTGGGTTGAAATTTGAGTATTTTATCCAGGAAATCATGCAAATCATTGACTGCTTTTACCTTGTAATGACGCTTGCTTAAAATTAGGCTTGTAACTTCAAGTATATCATGGTCATCATCGAAAATCATTATTTTTTTTGACATCATTTATTTCATAGCAGGGATTTCATCCATGAGACTGGAACCTTTGCCTTCTATCCTGCGGAGTTTTTTCGTTCCTCCATGTCTCTCTACTATCTCCGGCAATAAACAAGCCAACTCCCATGCCACTTTTAAATTTTTCAGATCCGACCTGGTTAATTCGTTTAAATATTATTTATGGTGCGCTTTATCAATACCAATTCCATTATCCTTTAGGTGCATATGCATTTTGACAAAATTTTTAATACTACCCAGCTGACTGGCATATTGATAAGTATGGAAGGGAACTGTTTCGGATTTAATAAAGATCCTGTGGACCGAGTCTATGTTCGTAAAATTTTCATCGGCATTTATAACATGCCGCTAAACTGGCATAAACAAACCTGTATTTTACCAGGTAAATACCTCCGATGGCTGATGTGCTTTTTTCATCATACTGTCTAACCGTGAGCGTATTTCCGGATGCTGATCTGCAATATTTTCTGTTTCGCCAGGATCTTTTTCAAGGTTGTATAATTCGAGGGGTGCATTCCGGTCATCCTTAACGCCTAACCTGACACCCTTCCATTCCCCGGCACGTACAGCCTGTTTCCCTCCCTGTTCATAAAATTCCCAGTACAGGAAATTGTGGAGTTTCTGCCTTTCTTCCTGTCCAATCAGGACAGGAAGGAAGGATATGCCATCCGTTTCCTGGGGCTGATCCATACCGGCCATTTCACAGCACGTAGGTAAAATATCCCAGAAGGCTGAAAGATGATCAGTCGATGTACCAGGCTTCACTGTTCCGGTCCAGCGGACAATCATTGGGACACGGATGCCTCCTTCATAAAAATCACGTTTATACCCGCGGAACTGGCCGTTGGAATTGAAAAAATCCGGGTCAGCCCCCCCTTCGAGATGGGGTCCATTATCGCTTGTAAATATAAAAACGGTGTGTTGACTGATCCCCAGTGAATCTATTTTAGCCAGGATATCCCCGACGGCCATATCCATACGGGTCATCATGGCGGCAAAGGCAGCATGGGGATTATCCTGGGAGCCATAGGGGCCTTTCCTGTAATCCGGGCCTTCATCCACGCCCTTGTAAGGATTTTCCGGGAATTTTCCGAGGTAATCCTGGAATATGGAATCATCAGGGACCAGTAATTCTGCATGCGGGATGGTGTAGGGCAGGAAAAGGAAAAAAGGTACTTCCTGGTGACGGTCGATGAATTCAAGCGCTTTTTTATGGATCAGATCATGGCTGTAAGTACCCACCTTGCCATTGTCATTTTCATGCAGGAAAACAGTATCGTCATTATGCCATAAATATTCAGGATAAAAATTATGAGCCAGGCGCTGACAATTGTATCCACACCATTCATCGAAACCCTGGTTGACCGGATCACCTTCCGAACCAGGAGCGCCAAGTCCCCATTTCCCGAAACCTCCCGTAGCATAACCGGCTTCCTTAAAATACTCGGGTAATAATCTGAATTCAGAAGGAATGGGATATTGTCCTTCCGGCCGAACCTCTTTGTTACCCCGGATAAAGGTATGGCCTGTATGCAATCCAGTCATGAGAGAAGATCTGGATGGGGCACAAACCGTGCTTCCCGAATAGTGGCTGGTGAATAACATTCCCTCAGATGCCAGCCTGTCGATATTCGGTGTTCCGAATTTTTCCTGGCCATAACAACCCAGATCACCATATCCCGCATCATCGGCCATCAGCAGAATGACATTTGGCGGCCCTTCATAGGCAATTGATTGCTTTTTTTCTGTCGAACAGGCCATTAATAAACTACCTGCAGCAAATAAAAATAATAGGTGCGCTTTCATGATGATCATGGTTTTAAATGCCAGTCCCGGAGCCAGTTCATCAGGTTTTCAATCCAGATACTCAATTCCGGGTCCTCCCTGGCCATGCCCACCCCATGCCTTCCTTCAGGAAATACATGCAATTCGACCGGAACTTTATTTTTTATACATGCTTCGGCAAAACTCAGGCTGTTCTCGACAGGTACCCCCTGATCATCCGCCGTATGGAACAGGAATGCCGGAGGTGTATCTGCAGTGACCTGGTAGTTATTGGAAAGTTGTTTTACCATTGCCGGATCAGGATCCTCTCCCAGCAATGATTTTGCCGAACCCTGGTGAGCGTAATCATCCACAAACGATATGACCGGATATCCAAGGATCACCCTGTCAGGCCGCGAGCTGAATTTTCCTGCAAGATCATCTTCCGGATTTTTATAGAGGTCCGGCTGTGTGGCCACCGTGGAGGCGAGGTGACCTCCTGCGCTGAATCCCATGATGCCTATACGCTGCGGATCTATCCTGTATTTATCAGCATTTTCCCGTAACCATCTCAGCGCCCGGCAGGCATCGGAATATGATCCGGGATAACGGTCTGGAAAGACACGGTAAGTCAGTACAACACCCACAATACCATAGAGGGAAAAAAGTCTTGCGAAGGGCTCTCCTTCATGTGGAGCCTGAACATAATATCCGCCCCCCGGACATATAAGAACAGCTGCCAGTTTTTTATTTTCCATTTCGTTTTTAGGGATGGCGGGATAATATATCCTTATTTTCGGCCGGTACTCCGGATTGCTGCCATTGTTTTCCGATCCTTCCTGCCATAATAATATTTCTTCATCCTGAAATTCAGGAGCAGGATCAGGCGGTGTGAAAGTTGCCGTACTATTTATTTCACCGGGCAATAAACCGAAAATTCCCGCGGATATCGCCGCATTACGTAAAAATTCACGTCTTTTATGCTGTTTCATATATAATTATTTTATTCGATCCAACCGGCAAATCCTCCTCCAGGTGCAAGTTCAATCAGCAGGTTCTGACTGCCACTGACCATTTCAGTTCCAATATCAATCTTCTGCGGCTGAACTTCGCTTTCGGCTGCATCCCGGAAATAATGAAGAGAATAACTTCCGGCCGGCAGAAAATCAAGATTGACCATGATCTTCCGTTTATTCGAATCGCCCATGGCTCCCAGATACCAGCGATCTTCCTTCCTGCGTGCCATAACAATGTATTGACCAACTTCCCCGGCGAGTACCCGGGTATCATCCCAGGTTGTTGGCACTTCTTTTAAAAATTCTATCCCGGG
>JAGTVG010000326.1 GCA_018224645.1 Cyclobacteriaceae bacterium | reverse complement strand
TGCAAAGGATTCCTCCCGAAAAGAATCAACTCCCAGGCATATGCCTCTATGGCGCCCTGGCTATGGATATCGTGAGGCGGGTCGAACCAGTAAACGGCGTCTCCTGGCTTCAAGACGCGCTCGTACTTCACCTGCAAATCCTTCTTGAGAATTACCGGTACAACACCAGCAGCTCAACACTACGATGAGGCTTGTCACAAGCTTTGTTGCCATTTTTATGATCCCGTTTCTGATATTGTTTACCATCTCGATGTCCTCGTTTCGTCCCCCCAACTCCTCATTTGACTGCAATACTGCAGTAAATTACCCGTAGGCATTTAAATAAACTATTCATTTTCCACATTTCAACTAAATTATGGTCTGTACTTACATTCCAAATCATATAATTTAATAAAAAATGAAATGATTACTAATCACCCGGAAATAATAAAAATCCAGGTCAATGAACAGATACAATTATATTAACGGTATGAAGGACAAATATCTAAATCATTTCCTTTACCCTGCCTTTATCTTATGAACTGGAGCGGATGAGTCTCGAACTAAAAAAGATTTGCTTACCTGCCAGATCGCAGGATACTTTTACCCCTGGTAATATATTTATATGAAATATTTTGACAAAATCATCATTTTTTTGCAAATTAATATTATTTAGAATGTATAAGTCAAATTTTTATGGGTGGTGTTAAGTGAAAAATCCCCGTCTTTCCCCGAGGCCGGGGATTTTCATTGCAGTCACATGCCTGAATAAGCGGTAAATGTCATACCTGACTTTACCTGACTTTATGGGATCAGGCCTGAAAAAAGGAGGATAAAATTAAATACCCGGATAAACGGCTGAAAAACCTTTGCAGGCGCTAAGGTTCTCCTTAGTGCCTGGAAACACTTTTCATATCTACCACTCTGGCGCAAGGTACTTTCTGAAGATATATCAAAGATATGAGTGTTTGCACCGGCAAAACGCCAGGGGTCACTTGTGACATTATTTTATTCAATTACAATTACATCTATTAATGTCAATGATGGCACAAGTCGCGCCTTCACACAATACCTTAGCTGGAAGACTTGCGCTAGTGGGGTCGTCTTCCATGGTAGCAGGATAATCATTTTCCGTGGGAGGTTATAACGGGTTATCTATCAATATGAAATTCCCTCATTACGCAGAATTGCCTTTACTTGATTGATCTTCAAAGCGACATTCTCTCCCTGGAGATCCGGATTGCTGCCGCCAACCAGGATGCCGATCACGGTATGATCATCACCCAGAATGCAGGGGCCGCCGCTGTTTCCCGGATTAGAGGAGGCATCCAGCTTGAACAGATCGAATCCCCGGAAACTGCCGCTGTTAATATTGCCCTTGGTTATTGAGTAATCTCCGTGAGGATACCCGATCAGGATCACCTCATCAAGGTTGACCACAGCATCGGATTCACCCAGCAACAGCGGTTCAATGCCATCGATCCCGTCTGTTTCCAGCACAGCCAGGTCGGTTAGGAAATAATCCAGGGTGACCTGACCATTGGCTGGCTGTTGTGTCGTCGGGGCGATGTATTTGATCCTTGCACGGCTCCTGAACTGGTTATCCGATTGCTCGAATATCAGCTCGACCTCATCACCTTCCTGTTCATTCCCCAGTACATGCCGTGCCGTCAAAAGAATGGTGGGACTGATCATAAAGGCCGTTCCGATTCCCGATGATGTGACCACTTTGGCCACCGGCTGCTGAAGATCCGCATCGAAGGAGGATCTTCCCCGCACAAGATCAAAATAGAACAGCGAATAAATAAAAAACGGCATAAAAAGGGAAATGGAAAATAATACAGTTACGAGCCGGATCCTCGATCCGGCTGATACCCGCTTCTTTTCCTGCTGATTTTCGGTGATCCCTAAAAACATGGCCTTTCAGATCTGTTTTGTTTTCGTTGTATAGGCGCTCCGGTTGCTCATCCATCTTTCCTTCGTAATGTTTTCATCCGCCAGGCCGACAGGGACACTCTCAAACGCGTTCTTCATGAGCTTGACGTAGGATAGGTCCTTGACCGGACTGAAATTCCCTTTTTCGTCATAGAAAATAACAATGTTTTTCAGGTCGGCCAGTTCCATCCTGCCGTCCCTGCTGTCCTGAAAATCATTATAATTTTCCTTGGTGAAAGACTTGATCACATCCACGATGTCATTGTTGTCGGAGGAAACGATGAAACGGGGCAAGTAGGGGTTCGGAGAAAGAACCTTGCCGATCTTCAGGAACGGGGAGGTCGAACGTTTAGCAGTACGGATCGCATCGGATGTATGGCTCCGGATAAATCCTGCAATATCGAAATCTTCGATACAATTCATCCGGTCGACTTTCAGCCGGTAGGCTTTCAGGAAATCAAGATACAGGTCCTCCCTGAATTTGCCTGATAATTTTCCTTTCAGGTAGTTGAGGAGGTTTTTGCTCTCAATGACCTCCCTGGTACTCCGGACCGAACCTCCGCTTTTCTGTATATAAACCTGTTTTGCCTTTTCGCATTCCCGGTCAAAGGAATTTGATGGATAAACCCGTAATATCGGAAGGGTTGTGTCATTGATCTCTCCCCGGATATCATTCAACCTTCTCGTAAAGGTAACGGTATTGGCTTCCATATCCTCATTCCTGCCGATGAGGGAATTGATATGGTTAATGAGATCATCGAAAAATTGTATCTTGAGCAGTTCATGGTTCGCCCCTTTCAATTTTACCGACCCTTCACTGATGTTCCTGGTCAGGTCGACAAGCGGCCTGATGATCAGATGGATCTTCATCAGTTCGAAGATCGTCTGAAGCCGGTCCTGCAGGACATGGTCATGTTCCAGTACAAACTTATAGGTGTTGCGCGTGCAACCGATGGCAAGCTTTCGCAATTCATTGTCCCAATTCTGGAACTGGGAGGAAAGGCCAAGCGATTTCCAGTATTTCAACGTTTTGTTGATGCTCTCGACAATATCCTCCAGCACGTATTTGGCAAAGTAAAGGTTTTCAACGCCCTGCAGTTTTTCATCCACCATTTCATAAATACCGTCGATGATCACATCCGTTGCAGATTTTATATTATTGCTGACCAGGGCGTGGTAATTATCGTTTTTCGTGCTTGTAAACATGGACATGATATATTCGATCGTACTTCCCTTCACCTCTCCGTTGTTGATCCTGATCGCTTCATTGGATATGGAAACCAGCAGGTCCTTCTGTTCCACCCGGTTCAGCGAAGCGAAAGCATTATCCAGCATGGTATCCCAGGCAGCAGCCATTTCCTGCTTATTTGTCGCCCGTGATATGGACCGCAGATTCCCGTTCGCATAATACTGGCTGGGGTCGATCACCCGGTTCAGCAGTTCGATGCTGAATTGCGACGATATATAGTCCTGGATCAGGTCCTTCGGGAATTGTATGGCCGACAATCCGAAGGTGCCGTATTTGCCGATCAGGCTGTTGCCCTTCGCATCCACCAGGCGTTCCCTCCTTTTTTCATAGATCCCGGCAATGTTGAGGAAAAGGTAAAGTCCCGCCATTTTGTACAGGCCGTTCAGGTTGCTGATGGCCGGGTTCCCGTCCTGGTAATCCTGGCTGATAAACTGTACCAGTTCAAAAGGCGGTTCTTCAAAGGATTTTTCGAATCCGTTCGGCCAGTTTTCGTTATACCGGTTTTCTACGGTATTATAATACTGCAGATCGCTCATTGCCCCGAATGAATTCGCGTACATCACCTCATAACCCCTGATGACGGTGGGTTCCTTCGGGATCAGGAACAGTCCGTAAAGATCCGTAATGCCCGGGATGATATGCCGGACGAGGTAGCCCATATCGATAAAGATCCCGGCTCCCGTACCGCCGGCCAGGCTTCCCGTGATAAAGACCGTCGGGGCGGATACCTGGTGCTGGTCGTTATGATTGACATGCAGCACATTCGCATGAGCCTGAGAAATGGCCTTGATGACCTTAAGGAAATTATCGTCTTTCTGGTTCCTGCCCCATAATGCCAGCCTTCCGCAGGATCTGATGCCTGCAGCGCCCAATCCTGCGGCGAGTACAACACTCGAATCGGGTAACCATTCGGGATCACTGCACTGCAGTTTTATTTCGGCAATCATCTGTTCCATCTGGTCCAGGCTGATGTATACCTGGCTTATATCATTGCCGATCGGGGTACCTACCGGGCGGTTGTTCTCATTGGTTTCAATGTAAATGAAATTTATATAATCCGGTATTTTCTTTTTATAGGTTTCGTAATAAAACCGCTGTACATTTTCAAGGATATACAAACCGCTTGTTCCGATTCCAATAATGATGGTTGGAGTTGCCATATTTTCAGTTTATTGATTTTTCATTGATAAATTTTTTAAGCGCCTGCCGGGCGACCAGGAAAAAAACGACAAGGCCGATAAAGATCACCAGCTGAGCCATCATCCCGAGAAATGACCTGAAACTCAGAAAACCGAAACGGTCGATGCCCGAATGATAGAACAGCACGAACAGGTAGAGGTTGAATAGCATGAAAAAAACAAATAATGACCAGAGAACGGCCAGTCTCAGGCTTATTTCCACCCGCTGGGGTGTTTTCCTGAATGTCAGTTTGGACAGGATAAAATAGATCACATAGACCAGCAGTCCGCTGACCAGCAGGAATACCAGGACCCTGATCAGCACCTGCTGCAAAGAAGTATAGGTAAGGTTGAAAAAAATATTTTCCATTTCAGAAATATTCAGTTTTCGATGGATCCTGAGAAGTAGTGTCGCCCGGAGAAAAAATATCCCGGTCCCTGGCTACCCCGGCATCTTCGATCTTTATCCGGCGCCTCCGGTTCCAGTAATAATAACCGGCCCCACCAGCAGCCAGGAGCAGCAGGAAGATCCAAAACCATCCTCCTCCTCCTGCATTTATTCGGACATACGTCGTATCCGGATCAGCCTGAAAATTCTGGGCCGAAACGGTAATTTTATATTTTCCATCCGGGACCCTGAACGAAGCATTGTAGGACGAAAGATCCTTTTTCACATCCCTGAATTTGCCTCCATCATACTGAGCGATGATCACAGTGAACCTGCCGCCTTCCGGATAATTGGTGCACGACCAGTTGATATTCAGGGTTTCGGATTTTGTTTCGACCTCGTTGTTCCTCCTGCCGTTGGCTAAGGAGGTCAGCCTGATGATGCTGGATTCTTCCACATCTGTTATGATCACCGGAGAAGACGGATTAGGCAGGTTATAGCCGCTGATGTCGACTTCCGGAATGAATTCAAGCACGTAATCCTTGTTCCTGGCATTGTTCAGCCTCACCTTGATCGAACTTGCCTCGATGACCGGGTTTGCGGTGGTATTGTATCCTTCTGCCAGACTTCTTTCATAATCCGTGTATTCCGGCCTGCCGTTCGGCCCATAATCATCTGAAATGTTATCTGTTATGAGGTATAACCTGTATCCGGAGATGTTGTTGCTTTTCGCATACTCGGCCACTTTTGCCTTGGCAAGCATCAGGTAGGTCCTGTCGTCGGTAAGATTACGCGGGTATCCCTGATTGACCTGCTGCAATACATCCTCCGGCATATCCCGGATCTGGGCCAGGTTAAAATTATTATCCGTGAGGGTCTGTTTGTTACCGAATTTCAGGATGGCAATTTTGTCGCCGGGTTCCAGTTTACAGGTAAGCAGTTCCGCCGGAGATCCGAAATTAACAAATGCATTGCTCAGGGAATTTCCCAGGAGGACGTCAGTCAATGTTGTTTTGGCCTGGTTGAGATCGGATTGATTGACAGATTTCGACACATCGACGAGAACAAAAACGTTCGAGCCCTGAGGGAATGCCGGAAAAACAGCACCGATAAAGAATATAAAAGTCAGGAATCGTTTCATTTTACACAATTTTTTTGGGTTGAATGATGAGGCTGATCAATGCAAATATGACATAGATTACAATAACCCAGTAGACGAGGTTCCAGTTGCTCATGAATTTCTGCAGGGCATTATCCAGGGCGTTGATATAATCCTCCCTGTTATTTTCCACATTGTAGATGTCACATCCCGAATTCCGGAAACGCTGCATCAACGGGTTGACTTGACCGCCGGAATAATCGATGATGAACACCCTGTCCGGTGAAAAAAATGATGAAAAATCATCATTGTCAAACAGGAAACTGCCGGAAAGAAGCGTCTCTCCCAGCAGGTTATCTTCTCCGTCGGTGATGACCACCAAAAGTTTATTCTCGAAGTCCTGGCCGGCCTTTACTTCCCGGGTGAATAAATAAGTCTTCCAGATCGTTTCACAGATCGGAGAACCGATACATTCGCCGGAAATCCGGCTTAAACCATTGATCGCTTCTTCTGTACTGTTATAGGAGGTCACGTTTCCGCCTTTCAGCTGAGATGACCGTTGTATGGCCATTATCTCATCCAGGGAGAATTTTCCATCGGATCCGTCTTCTTCCTGGAGCCCATCCAGGGTGGCCAGCACAATCTCGTTATTCTCATCCAGGTTATCAAAGGTTTCCGATAAAGCTCCTACCGCATTGTTATTCTGCATGCTCTCCGAATTGTCAAAAACAATGGATATATTATTATTCCCCCTGTTCAGCGCAAATAACAACATCGAGAACCCGGCAACCGGGATCAGAAATGACAGTTTATTCTTGCCATACGCTTTTTTTAAGGAAGAAATGGTCGATTCCAGCTGAAGCGGGGTTTTCGGCTGGATGGTGATCTCTTTCATTCCTTCCGCTGTATAATAATCCGTCAGCGTAAGCAGGCCAATCAGCGGGATCGCCATGGAAATAACCAGTGCCATCAGAAAGGATAATTCGAGCGGATGCTGTGAAAAATAATTTTCTGTCCACAGATAACATATTATACCGATCAGCATCATGGCAACGATCATTGAACTTACTCCCCATGCCCGGTTCACAACAAATACTGTTTTCAGCCTTTTACGCCGGGTAAAGATCTTCAGCCCGACAATCGTCATGATCCAGATCACAGCCATCGTAATCACCGGGGCCATCCAGAAGGATAACGAACCGAACTGAGCTTCTGACCAGTATTCACCGAAATTATTTAAAAATTCATTCATGATCTATGCAAGAATAATCTGTGTATCCGTACTCCCGAATTCACTGGTAAAACCATAGGAAACTATTTCTGCCACTGAATTCTTATTCAATGTATTAAATACAGTGCTGTATACCCCGCTTGGCCGCTGATTTACCACTTTGATAAAATTCGAGTACTTCGCGTTATTTACAAACAGGGGTACATACCTGGCCTCCAGTTTCGTGGTTCTGATCTTATTTAAAAGATCATTCAACATACCGGAAAACCTGGTTTCCATTTCAGCGTTATAAGTTGATCTGTCCGCTGTAAACCGGGAGAAATTTTTCAATTCCTCAGCCAGGATAAGGACCAGACTGATGTATTCTGTCATCATATCGAATAACTGGCGCTTAAATTCACGCACCCTGTCTTCTTCGCCGCCGACCTGCCTGAAACTGCGGATGAGTTCCAGGTTGGGTGTGGTCCCGCTGTCCCTGATATCCAGTACAATCTGTTCCCATTTACCAACGTGCAAAGGTTTTTTATATTCGAATTTGAGCAGTAATTTTCCCAGGGTCTCTGCCGATTCCGGGTTATCATTTATTTGATTTTTATAATTTCCGTAAGCGGTTTTTATTATTTCCCTGCATAACATGAGACAGCCCGAAACTGCCTCACAATAATTTTTCAGAAAATCAACCGAAATGACCCGGTTATTTAAAAGATCGAGTTCACCCTGCAATTTCTGTTTTTCTCCCCGGGTTTTTTCAAGCGCCTGTTTCAATTCATTCTTTTCCCGGTCAGCCTGGTCCAAATTTTCGTTCAGCTTCCGGATAAGGGCCTGATCCGACTGGATGGATTCAATTCGCTGCAGAATCCTGCTCTCCATTCCGTGAAGAAATTGTTGCGTCTCCTCGATATTTTTAGAATAAGGCATGGCAGCGGGCGGATCATCTTCATTCCGGCCTCCTGTGCCTTCCTGCCCCCTGTGAATCCAATCCGGCTTGTTTGAAATTTTAACTGCCCCGTCATTTTCCCCGGTAAAATCCCGGTGAATGCCGGAAGCCCGGGACCCTTTACCGTTATCGTTTTTTTTCAGGGATATTTTCCTTATTTTACGTCTCGAAACAATGAAGACCATCGCGGCTACCAGGGCAATAACGAGGATCCCGGATTCGAACTTGTACCGGCCGATCAGGCTGAATACAGTCAGGCCGGCGGGATGGTCCGCTTCGGAAGGTTCAGTCTTTTTAACCTGTGCGGCAACCCTTGAAAGTTCACCTGCCGCGTAGAATATGGTGGGCGTACCGGGAATGATCAGGCGGAACTTCTGTCCGCAGGTTGAAAGATCCTGGTGCGTGGAGGTTTTTTTGAACAGGGGTATTACAGCCTGGTCTTCACATACAAAAAATACAGTATCCATAAGCGGGCCCAGGGAACTGACATCGACATGGACCATTCCACCTGATGTCAATTTTACAAAATCGTTCTTTCTTTGCCTGTAGTCTTTTTCCACGGCATGGGGATTGTATCCCTCCGGGTCAGCAGTCAGATACACGGTATCCTCCCAGAGCAGAATACTGTTATCATCGCTGTTCATCGGCAATATTTCACCCTCGAGAAATTCGAAACGTGCCGAATCGATTTCCAGACTTCTGCTGAACCTGACAAAAAGTTCCTGTGCATTAACATGAAGCGAACAGACCAGCAGAGGAAAAAATATAAATATTCTTTTCATTATTTACAGTTTACATAACAAGCCACGTATAATGTTCCTCATTTGCTTCGGAGATTTCCTGGTCTGCAACCACCCCGGACTCTTTTAACACCTGTTTAGTTTCAAGCCGGACGGCACATTCCACCGTATCGTTTTCATACACCTTGATCGCCACTTCGGAAGCAATCTGCGGAAGGGCCACACTCGCAATTCTGCTGAATTTATGTTTTTGATTCTCCGAAAGTATTTTATCGGCATCCTTACCCATGACCTGGTAAAAATTCACCTTGCTCCCGTCAAATGAAAAATCATCATCCACCCGGCGTAATCCTGTCCTCGAGTCGATCCGGCCGTTTGAGGATTCAAATTTTTCCCCCATGGCCACGAGCTCATAAAACCTGGCATCGGAAGTATCTGCCGTGAGGGTTTTCTTATAGCCGAAGGCCGCATTGGTTTTGACATGATGCAGCCTGATCGAGTTCTTGTTGATGCCGTACCAGCAGGCGCCCTTTGCCACGGCTGTTTTCGATTCTTCCAGGCCGAGTTCCACGATGGTTACGTTCCCTGAATTTTTCTGCAGCTGGATTTCCACGGTTTCCTTGATCAGGGGGAAGGCCGTGCTCCTGCCGGAAAATATCACCTTATCGAACATAATGTTGTTGGAAAGCTGAATTACTTCCCTGACAGCATCCTGAACATTATTATAAATGATCCGGGTAAAATCCGGATGTTCAAACAGAGGATATCGCCCGTTTTTTCCTTTTTTAAAATAGCTGTACATCGGGCTTGACGATTCATCGATCCCGATCTGAAGGTTCAGGTATTTTCCAATAAACCGTTCGAGGTTAAAGGCAGTGATCAGGTAATCCTTGTTGCTGTAAAAATTATTGATGATCTCCTTCTTGATCTCGAGGGCGAGACCACCAAGGGGAATCTTATTTTCCAGCAGGCTGATCTCATTCAGCTGCGGGAATTCATTCCTGAAACCGAGGATAAAATTGCAGATACAAAAGTCGATTGTATCCCCCCCGATCCCATAGCCGATCTTAGCCATCAGGTCAATGTCGTATTTTGATCTGTTGTGCTGGGATACCGCGGTGGCCACAACCACCGTAGCATTTATCGTGGCCCCGCCCATATCGAAAACAAGGATGGCTTCCGAATCGAAGGAAGGCTGCTGCGGGTTCAGTTTTCTGAAATTCGAAAGATAATAGAAAAGCACGGCCTCGGCTTCATAGATATACCGGATCTCCTTAAACTGATCCAGCCTGGAGATGCATTCGATCATATCCTGGATCTTTCCTGCAGTAAAATTATTCGGGATCGCCACAACCGCCCTTTTCGGATCAAAGGATCCCTGGCGTTTGTATTCCTCGTTTCGTGTGTCCTGCTGGCAGAAATATTTTTCCATATCTGCGTACAATCCTTTCACGAGCAGTCCCGCCAGCGCCTTGCCTTCGATCGTGAGGGTGTTCCCGCTGTTGAACCTGATTTCCTTTTTATCCTTATATCCCAAAAGTTTCTTGAGGGATTGAAAACTCTTATATCTTGCTTCATTCGAGATCCTGGCATTCGCATCAGAACCATAATAATAATCCATGTCAACAAGTTCACGGCCATTTTCCTGGAACTGGTTATCCAATTCAAAAGCCACGATCGATGGGATTATTTCCTGCCCGGCCACATCCTTTCCCAGAACTATGTTATCCGTATGGCTGCCGACCGCCAGGCATGAGCTTGTTGTCCCCGGATCAATGCCCATCCAGACATCCTCAAGATCCGGCCCGATATGAAAACGGTACGGGACCGGTTTGCTCAGTTCGGTCTGCAGGAAAAGAATGGAACTGCTGATCCCGGCATCTATGAGGAATCTGACCTGTTCAGGGTCCATAACCTTCCTGTTGATATCGTTCTGGCGGATACCAACGACAAAGGAAAGCCGGTTGTTAGCATTCTTTTTGATTTTCAATGGAAACTCATTGCCAAATTCCCTGATGTCGTCAAAGTCAGCTTTCAGATAGATTTCGAACCCTTCAGGGATCTGGATCTCACGAAACCGCAGTAAAACATTAGGATTCCAGTTGAGCGGATACCCTTCCGATCTGTATTTCAATTCCCCGCGAACAAGAAATTCACTGAATGACCGGTTATTCTTCCACGCCAGATATGGGGTTAGCAGCTTACCGAAACGATTGTAATCGATGCGCTCAATCGAATCCAGGTATCCGTCGATGTGAAAAAACATATCCGTAGGCCTGCCGTACAGGACAAGAAAAATGATCAGCATGACGGCAATTGCAGCCGGGACAAGGTAATACATGACAATTATGGTTGTCTTTGATGCATACAAAACATTATTGATTGGAACTGCCCTTTCGGTTTTGTAGATCAGTCCGACAGATCCTGAATTCTGAACATCATAATCCATTCTGAATTTATAACCAAATACCAAATTTTCAAAGTCCTTTTGATTGATCGATGAATCGAGCGTGATCCTCATCGGAGGTACATGGTAAGTATGCGTTACACTGTCGAATTCCATCAGGTCTCTGGAATTATTAACGGCATATCCGGATATCCATCCCTCATCTGGAGTTTTCGAGGCAATGATATCGCTGAACAGGATCCGCTCCTCCCTGCCCGGAAGGGATATGATCAAGCTGAGTTCTTCCGGTTTCAGCCTGGCATTGTGCGTGAATTTGATTTCTGTCCCGCTGATTTGAAATAACATGCTTTGATACCCCTTTTGCCTGAGGTTCAAATCACCGTCGACAAACAGGGCGACATCTTCCGGGGTTTGAACACCGGCCTTGGGCTTTACCTTGAATGCAATGATCGATATAGGATCCTCCGGCTGAACAGGGTTGTTGAAGGAGAACTCAAAATAGTCTATTTTATAAAAACCGGACGCTAAATAGTCGATCTGGTCCCTGATATACCTGACCGGAGAGTTGACAGGCAGATTTGCCCGATAAGGTATTTTATAAATATCCCTTACCCGGTCCAGGTCCTTCTTATTCCCGAACATCGATCCCGTCAGAAAATC
>JAGTVG010000325.1 GCA_018224645.1 Cyclobacteriaceae bacterium | reverse complement strand
TGATACTGCCCAAGAATCTCCTCTCCCGAAAAGGGATTCATATCCGGAAGTGAATGCCATTCGACAGAGACTCCCGCTCCAAGCCTGAAACGTTCCAGAAAATTATAATGTACGATCAGGGTTAAGGGTATCGTGGGTGCATTTCCCTTGAATCCGAGCCGCACCGTGTCCCCCAGGATCTGGTTATCCTGGTCAATATTCTCAATCCGGTCAACCGCGGTGGTCTCCGGGGCATTCAGCCAGTTCTGATATCCGGTAAAGGGGCTGTTAAGCGAATCTGACAGGGTAAACAAATATAACCCCGTAAACAATGAATCGTCTTTATGAATTACACCGTATCCGGGCAATTCATGCCTATAAAAGGTGCGTCCGTACCCTGCAGTAAAACTGAAAGAAAAATTGTTGAGAAATTCACGAAATGGATCTTTCCGGACCTGTTGATCAATAAATGCGGCATAAGGATCGTTCCACTGCCCCATAGCCGGCAAGTTAATCACGGCACTGCATGCCATGATGCATAACCATTTTATAATACACTTCCTGTCCAAACGCTGACTTTGATCCGAAATTTATTGATAAACGTTTAAAATATCCAGAAATTTGATTAAAAATAAAACATCTTTTCATTTCAGGCCACAACAGGGGATCTGTTTTGATATTTTTTAATGGATGCCTTCAAAAAAAGACTTCAAGCAGAGGCTTCTCCCTGTCAATTGAAATTATCTATTCGAGTTTATCTTCTATTTCCGAATACCTGGCCTGCAGGGTAGGATCATTGGAGAGACCGGATCTGATTGCCTTATACGTGGATGCACCCATGGCATACTTGGCCATCAGGTTAACAACCTCTTTGGCAGCATCCTTCCTCTTTTCTATTTCGCCGTTTATCATCTCCATGAATTTAATTTCCCAATCTTTGGCTTCAACGGCAGCCAGCTTATCCGCATCCCCACCGGCACCCTGGAGCTCCTTGAATCGTTGTCCTGTCATTCCCTCTTGTTTTGCGATGAGATCATTTACCATTGGACTGATGGATGAGGTGATACTTTTAACAGCAGCATTTGCGATCGCGTATGCTTTCAAATCATCATCGGTAATCTCATCCTGGGCGTATGCCAATCCAAAACCAAACACTAAGATGAGTAGTAATACTTGTTTCTTCATTCTTTTGCTTTTTTGTTGAGTTTTAATTAATAAATAGTTTCCCAAATTATAACCAATCTTCGAAATAACAAATTTCCTGATAGAAAGACAATCTTTTCTAAAAAAAATGGTAAACTAAGTTACTGGCAATAAGGAATCTACTCATTATTAGAGGATTTTCAAAGGGGATCTTTAATAAAGTTGAATGAAATTTGTTATTGCGGATTACCTTCGAATTCTGCTTTTGAGGGACAACAAAACTGTTTTCCAGGTATCCTGATTGGTCTGGTTTTCTCCTGCCGAAACGCTGGAATCATATTTTTATGATCAGTTTTATATTAAAAAAACGGGTTGTCAGGGAATTCGGAACTCCATAAAAGGTATGATTATAATCCCGTACCCAATAATAGGAAATATTGTTGGCCCTCCCTGTCAGATTCAGGATCTCCAGGCCCAACCAGATGGACTCCGGGAATTTTTTCTTCAAATAAAATATTTTGGAGAACCCGATATCCACCCGCTGGTATGAATCCCCGCGAAACAGATTCCGGTTATCCGGATTTCCCGGCGGACCGAAAGGCAGTCCGCTGGCAAAATTAAAATTCAGATACACCCTGTAGGTTGGGGCATTGGGAATATGATCCTGGAAAAATATGTTGAAGTTGACCAGCTGGTCAGTTGGCCTGGGTATCCACCCCCTGTCGTCGAAATAAAGATCTTCCCTTGATCTCATAAGTCCAAGACTGAACCACGATTCGTCTCCGGGAATGAATTCACCGCTTATCCTGAAATCAAGACCTGCTGCATGTGCCCGTGCATCGTTGGTGGCATAGTACCTTATTCTTACATTGTCGATATCGTATGGATTGACATCATACATAAATTTATAATAGGCCTCAGCCATGAATTTGAAAGGCCTCCCCCCGAATGAAAGATTATAATCCAGACCGGCAATAAAATGAATTGAGGACTGAGCCTTTACCGTTTTGTCGACTTTCCCTTCAAAATTCCGGAATTCCCTGTATAGCGGAGGTTGCTGATATAATCCCACGGCCGATCTGAAAACGATGTCGCGGTCCCAATCCGGCATATAGGCATACTGCAACCGCGGACTGACAAGCAGTTGTTCATTCAGGTCAAAATAATTCAGCCGGATCCCATAAGTGATCGCATGCTGACTGCGGATAACGCTGTAATGTTGCAGATAACCCGTATACTGATTGCCGTTAGTATGGTTATCAGCCTTGATCATTTCTGTGATATTCACATAATCTGCAGAATCGATGAAACTGTATTCATGCAATTTATCATCGAATTGCTGATTGGAAAATCCGATACCGAATTCAAGATGATTATTCCTGTCGAGGATAATGACATTTTTTGATTCCGCGTTAATTAAATTCCCGTCAAGCAGGTTTCTGGCAGACTCATAATCGGTCCCGATACCCCGCAAATTGATGCACTGATTATAGGATTCAGAGCCGGGCTGCCTGTCAACATCGCAGATCCTGAATCCGGCCTCCACTTCAAATGTTTCCCTTTCCATGGTTA
>JAGTVG010000324.1 GCA_018224645.1 Cyclobacteriaceae bacterium | reverse complement strand
TACATGTATTTTCTCCACCGAATTCGCCCTTCGGCTGATGGGTGACCTGCAACAGTATTTTGTGAACAACAGGGTCAGGAATTTTTATTCCGTATCCATTTCCGGATATCATATAGCGGAGGCAGGCGCAAACCCGATCACACAGCTTGCATTTACGCTGGCTAACGGATTTACCTACCTGGAATATTATCATTCCAGGGGAATGAAAATCAATGATTTTGTGCACAATTTTTCGTTCTTCTTTTCGAATGGCATCGATGCGGAGTATGCCGTCATCGGCAGGGTGGCCAGAAAGATATGGGCCAAAGCTTTAAAACTTAAATATAAAGCAAACGAACGGTCCCAGAAACTGAAATACCACATACAAACCTCCGGCAGATCGCTGCATGCGCAGGAAATCGATTTTAATGATATCCGAACTACCCTTCAGGCATTGTATGCCGTCTATGACAATTGCAATTCATTGCATACCAATGCTTTCGATGAAGCGATCACCACCCCGACGGAACATTCAGTCCGGCGGGCAATTGCCATTCAGCTCATCATAAACAGGGAACTTGGACTGGCGAAAAATGAAAACCCCATGCAGGGATCATTCATCATAGAAGAACTGACGGATCTTGTTGAAGAGGCGGTGTTGATGGAATTCGACAGGCTTACAGAACGGGGAGGTGTCCTGGGAGCCATGGAAACCATGTATCAGCGCGGAAAAATTCAGGAGGAAAGTATGTATTATGAATCCCTCAAACATTCAGGGGACTACCCGGTGATTGGCGTGAATACATTCCTTTCATCCAATGGATCGCCCACAATCATCCCGGAAGAAGTGACCCGCGCGACAAGGGAGGAAAAGACTCGGCAGATCAGGAACCTGGAAGAACTGAAAAAAATAAATTCAGAAAGATCTGCATCATGGCTGGAAAAATTAAAGACAGCCTCTATCAAACAGGAAAATACCTTCTCCGTCCTGATGGAATGCGTAAAATACTGTTCCCTTGGGCAGATCACACATGCCTTGTTTGAAGTAGGGGGAAAATACCGCCGGAATATGTAGGTATCCCGTTTCATCCATGGGTCTGATGGAAAATAAATTGAACAGCGGAATAAGCTGTCGCATTCAGCCCTTCATTTTGACGTATTTACACGTTCCATTTACCGGTTTTTACACTTATATTTAAAGAACCGCATTCCTTTACTAAAACTTTAAACAACCATGTTACAACTTTCCAGAGCATTCAGCGGATTATCCGTAGATAACCTCGATAAGGCCAGGACATTTTATGGTGATGTATTGGGTTTGAAGGTTAAAAGCAATCCTATGGATCTGCTGGAATTGGATACAGAAGATAATTCGCCCATCATTATCTATCCGAAATTCAATCATACGCCGGCTACTTTTACCGTACTTAATTTTCCGGTGGATGATATCGAAGAAGCGGTCGGGGAATCGGAGAGGGGCATAAGCTTCGAAAAGTATACCGGATCGATCAGTACAGACGAAAAAGGGATATGCCGGAGTGAACACGGACCGGACATTGCCTGGATCAGGGATCCAGCCGGAAATATTTTATCCGTACTGGCAGAATGACCCTTTCGGAATTTTAAAATCGGTTTCTCCTTGGTTATATTCTGTCGAAAAAATATATTACAGGATTCATTACTGACTGATGCAGGCATCCTGAAGCAAATAAAGGCCTGTATCATTTTTCAAAAAAATCAAATTCTTTCACTATAAAGCAAAATCTATGACAACTGTAAACGTTTATCTGACATTTGAAGGCAACTGCCTGGAAGCATTTGAATTTTACAAATCCGTATTTGGAGGTGAATTTAATTATGTCGGCAAATTTTCAGAAATGCCGCCCGATCCGAATATTCAGGTTCCTGAATCGGAAAAGAATAAAATCATGCACATTTCATTGCCGGTGAGCAAGGAAACCATATTGATGGGCAGTGATCGATTCAGCAGTCAGGGTCCCGACCTGATAGTCGGGAATAATTTTTCAATTTCCGTCAATTCCGGCTCCAGGGAGGAGGCTGACCGGTTCTTCAACGGTCTGTCAAAAGGAGGACAGGTAACCATGCCCATGGCCGATATGTTCTGGGGTGCCTATTACGGGATGTTTGTGGATAAGTTCGGCATCAACTGGATGATTAATTATGAGCTTCCTCGTGAAGGATGATTCCCAGGGAATGTAGAAAACTCATGCCATGGCTCGGAGTCATGGGCATGGGTTTTTACGCCAGCCAGTTAACCAACCCCGGCAAAATAACTCAATAAACTCAGTGAACATCCGCTTCCTCAGGCCAAACACCGGGTTCGGCCGTGCACATTTTCCCATACGGCTTTTTACCGGGCAATTACATCAATTTATCATAACAAATGATAACTTTGTTTATTGATCATTCAACCTCTTGTATGTCTGACGAAAAACTTGCGCTCAGCTTCAGGGAAATCAGTGAGGCCATCCATCGGTTCAGGTTTCCGGAAGTCGATTTTGTGATCGGCATCGCCACCGGAGGAATATACCCGGCATTAATGATCGCTCATCAGCTAAGCGTTGATTTCGGCTTCCTCCATATTCATTTCAGGGACCCGGGAAATAAACCCCTTTATCGTGAACCCCGACTTCTTTGGAATCCCCTTGAAAATCTTGACAGATCAAAAAGAATTTTACTTGTGGATGAAGTATCGGTATCCGGAAAGACATTAGAAAAGGCAAGGGAAATATTGAAAGGTTATGATTTACAGACATTCGTTCTTAAAGGAATGGGAGATCTGGTTTTGTTCCCGGAGATCAGATCCTGTGTGATCTGGCCCTGGAAGACCAGTCAGCCCTGATGTCCTGTGATCAAAAGCCCGGTTGCAGTATATCATTTCACCATGTTCGGGTGTAATTAATTTTTTCTAAGCAGCATAAAACATGATTCTCAAATTATATTCATTATTGATGGGAACGATGCTCCTTTCCGGGGGCTGTTACCAAAGCCCGTTCAGCGGGTTGGAGGAGGAAATAAAGCCGGGTACGCATGAACCTGTATATGATTATTATTCACTTAAAACAACTGATGCCTACGATTCTACCGGTATGCCCCTGGGAAAGGTATCTCAGCATGAGATATCCGGGATCAGCCTGAGCCGGCCCTGTCCTAACCGGATATGGGCGATCGATGACAGCGGCAACGGACCCTATTTATACCTTTTCGATGCGGAAACTGCCCAAACCAGGTGTGTTTATTATCTCGGGAATCTACAGAATATCGATTGGGAGGAGATGAGTTCCATACAGGGGCCGGGTGAAGAACCCGGTTTGTTGATAGGCGATATTGGAAACAATTCCCGTAACCGGAAGGTGCTGACCCTTTACCGGCTTAAGGAACCCGCATGCGATTGTGACAGCGATAAGGAAATTGAAATTTCAGCAGCGTTTGAAAAGATTGATTTTGTATACCCGGCTGGCACACATGATGCTGAAGCCATGTTCGTTGATGATGAAACAGGTGATATTTATATAATCGCAAAAGATCAGCCCCGTTCAGGTGTTTATCGCCTTTCCTATCCCCAGGATACTGAAAAAACGGATACCCTAACGTATCTTGGATCCCTGCCATTTCCGCTGGTAGTATCGGCTGATTACATGCCGGATGAAAATAAATTAATTGTGAAAACCTATGATCAGATCTTTTTATGGGAAAATGTGGAAAATAAAAATGTATCCGAACTGATCTTTGATATCCCGCTAAATGCCCCCTACAACCCCCCGGAACTCCAGGGTGAATCAATCGCTATTGCAGGGGAAGGTTATTATACACTCAGTGAAAAGGTCTTCCTCTGGGAACCGGTGCTGTACTTTTATAAGAAGAAATGATTTAAGCCGATATGCCACCAGCCGGGAAACCCATGCCATGACTCGGAGCCAGGGCATGAGTTATTTCATGGGTCTACTTCAATTCCCTGATCCAGATGTTGCGGTAACTTACCGGATTTCCATGATCCTGCAGCCTGATAGGCAGATCACCATGCGCCGTATATTTGGGGAGCCCGATATAGGGAGTGTGACCTTTCAACATCACATGATTCTGCACCAGGATTCCATTATGTATGACGGTAATAAAAGCGGCACGGGCCAGGGATCCATCATCATGAAAGATGGGAGCCTCGTAAAAAATATCATAAGTCTGCCATTCGCCCGGAGGACGGCAAGCATTGACGAGCGGCGGATGCTGCTTGTATATGCTGGCAGCCTGCCCGTTTGAATAGGTTCTGTTGTTATAGGAATCGAGTACCTGCACTTCATAGGTGCTTTGCAGGAAAATACCGCTGTTGCCTCTTCCCTGGCTGTCCCCGGCGACTTCGGATGGGGTTCTCCATTCAATATGAAGCTGGCAATCACCAAACGACTGCTTTGTGCGGATATCCCCCGCACCCTTTTGTACGGTCATGGCCCCGTTCCCCAGATTCCATTTCGCCTCTCCGCCATTGGCAGCCTCCCAGTTTGAAAACCCGGAGCCATCAAAAAGTACAGTTGCATCGGAAGGTGGTGCGTTCTCCTTCCCGGGCGTAACAATCCCGGGTTCAGGTTCCCAGATCTCCGTATCTTCCGGTTTCATTTCCTGGGCCAGGGTAAAGTTGATCATTAACAAACCGGCAAACATTAATAAAAAATTTTTCATACCTTCATAAATTATATTTGATAAAGAACAGATTTTAATGCCAATAAAAATACAATTTTTGTCTGTTGAATTCTGGAAAATACTTAATTAATTGAAAGGAAATGCTGTTGTTTGTTTTTCTGGTGGCATTCATTGCTTTTTTACTGGCCTATAAAATATACGGGAAATATCTTGACAGAAAATTTGATGTCAATTGTGAACGTCCAACACCCAGCCATACCGATTATGACGGGGTTGACCGTGTCCCCACCAGAGCCCCTGTGCTTTTGGGGCATCACTTCAGTTCGATTGCCGGTGCCGGGCCGGTTGTAGGACCCATCATTGCCGGGATTGCGTTCGGATGGCTCCCGGCTTTACTTTGGATCATATTGGGTTCAATATTCATCGGAGGGGTTCATGATTATTCATCGCTCATGGCCAGCATCCGTCATAAGGCCAAATCCATTGGTGAAATTGCCAGGATATACATGACCCCGCTTTCGTATAAATTATTCCTGATATTCATCTGGCTGGCCCTGGTTTATATCCTGATCGTATTTGTCGATCTCACCGCTGAGGGTTTTACCTCCAGCCCGGCCGTTGGAAGTTCCTCTGTTTTTTTTGTTTTCCTGGCCGTCGTATTCGGCCTGTCCATCAACCGGTGGCGCTTGAACTTCAGGCTTGCGACTTTCATTTTCGTTCCGCTTGTTTTTACCGGGATCTATCTGGGACATTTGTTTCCAATAGAAAACAGCTATCTGCCAGCGATCATGGGAGAAACCAAACGTACCTGGAATATCATCCTCCTTGTTTATTGTTTTGCGGCCAGCATTTTCCCGGTCTGGATTCTTCTTCAGCCAAGGGATTATCTTTCATCCTTCCTGCTATACGCCTCAATCCTGGGGGCATTTATAGGGATCCTGATCGGCGGATTCGAGATCAGGTATCCCATGTTTACCTCCTGGGCAAACATTGACCGTGGAACACTTTTTCCCATACTGTTCATCACCATTGCCTGCGGCGCCTGCTCAGGTTTTCATTCGATCGTTGCATCCGGTACGACCTCGAAACAGTTGAATAATGAATGTGACGCCAGACCCATCGGTTATGGAGCGATGCTGATAGAAGGTCTTGTTGCCGTCATAGCCCTTTTTACGGTAGTCATGGTTTTTTCAAGTAATGAAATACTGAAATCCAATCCGCTGGAAATTTATGGGAATGGGCTGGGTTCCTTTCTTGAAGTCCTCGGACTGCCCCATGCCCTCGGAAAATCATTCGGTATCCTCGCTGTTTCTACATTCCTGCTGACTACCCTGGATACCTCCACACGGGTGGGCAGGTATATTTTTGAGGAATTTTTTAATATGAAGGGTGGGAACACCAGGTATCTTGCCACAGGCGCCACCCTGTTGCTGCCCTTTGCATTTAATTTTATGGTATTGCACGATGGGTCAGGGAATGTTATTCCTGCATGGCAGGCCATATGGCCGGTATTCGGAGCTACCAATCAGCTGCTGGCAGGCCTGGCACTCCTCGTTGTGTTCGTCTGGCTGAGGAAAAGTAATAAAAACACTTTTTTTATCCTCATCCCCATGTTTTTTATGCTGAGTATGACCCTGTGGGCACTCGTACAGCTCATTTATCAGAGCGGATTAACCATCATTGGTTTTATATCCTTCGTCCTGCTATGTTTATCCGTCATGCTCATGATAGAAGCCGGAAGGACCCTGATGAAATCAAATAAACCCCTCGAAAAGATCAGCGCATAAAAAACCCCGATGGTATCGGGGTTTCTTGAGCACATTGGAATTTATCAAGCAAGCTTAATTAGCTTCTACTTCTTTATTGGCAAGCAGTATTTCCTCAATTGCCTTTTTCATTGCCGGTTTGGGCAATGCACCCATAGCCATCTGTGGTTGTCCTTCCTTCGGACAGAATAACAGGGAAGGGATGCTCCGGATACCGAAAGCGGCAGCCAGTTCCTGCTGGTCTTCCGTATCAACTTTATAGATGCGGATCTTGCCATCATATTCTTTTGACAATTCTTCCAGCACGGGTGCCACCATCTTGCACGGTCCACACCAGTCGGCATAGAAATCAATCAGACAGGGAAGATCTCCTTCATACTTCCACTCCTTATTCTGCTCGTAATTAAATACTTTCTCGAGAAAGGTTGCTTTTGTTAAATGTTCCATTTCTGTATTCCTTTTTGTTTTTATTATTTCTCCTTTTAATGTTTGAATGTTACTGTTCTTTTCCACCTGCCCGCATCCCACGGTCAGCATCAGGGCTGTAAGAAAAAAACCACTCAATAAATTCAATCTTTTCATACCACTTCTGTTTAGATTGTATGTACGTACAAACATATGAAAAGGTTTTCATATTTACAAAGATCTTAAAATTTTTTTCTCAAATAAATTTGACATTTCACAGCCTATATAAAAATAATTTTTATCTTTCCCCTAACTAGGTTAACCATTGACATGAAAAAACTTTATCTCGTTCGACACGCCAAATCTTCATGGGATGACCCTTCACTTGATGATATTGACCGTCCCCTGAATCAGAGAGGAAAAAAGGATGCACCGGAAATGGGGGAGAGATTAAAAAAACAGAATATCCTTCCTGATCTACTGATTTCCAGTCCTGGTAAAAGAGCCAGATCCACCGCAAAAAAAATTGCCCAAAAAATCGGTTACCCGAAAAAGGATATCCAGATCCATGATGCGCTGTATCATGGCAGCGACGACATGCTTATCGATATTGTCAGGAAACTTCCGGATGCTGTAGAGCGTGTGATGTTATTTGGACATAATCCCGGATTTACAGGTTTTGCCAACCAGTTATGCAATATCAATATTTACAACATACCCACTGCCGGGATCGTGGCAATTGATTTCCATACGGATAGCTGGAAGGAGGTAGAAACCGGGAAGGGTGAACTTGTCTTTTTTGATTACCCGAAAAAACAGCCTTCCTGATTACACATATCCGATTTTACGGATATCCTGGACCACTTCCTGATGAAGATCCGTATTCCCCAGAAACCGAATGATGTTTTGAGCGGCCTGTTCGGGGGATAATAATTTATTTTCATCCTTAAGCCTCACAAACCGTTCCTTATTGCTGAAATCCGAGGGGGATGTATTCCGGACCTGTTGCTGCATGTCTGTATCGATGACTCCCGGTGCCAGGGAAAGGACCTTAAAATCATATCCCCGTAGTTCATTTTCCATGGCCACAACCTTCGACAACATTTCAAGGGCGGCTTTTGATGAACAATATCCAGCCCAGCCATCGTAGGGTTTCGTGGATGCACCTGAACTTATATTCAAAAGGAGTTTTTCACCCTTGAAATGCTTATACTTTCTGATAAAAGCATTGGACAGAATTGCAGGAGCCACCAGGTTCACATGATAAATACGCTCAAATTCTTCATCCTTCATTTCCCCCAGGTATTTGATCGGGCCAAGATATCCGGCATTGTTGATCAAATAAACATGATCAAAATCTTCCAGGTCTTCAAAAATCGAATCCACCTGACGGACCAATTCCTGAGGATTGAAGAAATCAATTGAACAATGAGTAAAACAGGGATGTTCAAGATCATTGCTGCGTGAAATCCCCGTGATGCGGTTGTTTTCGTTCAGGATCAGTATATCCACCAATGCCCTGCCCAATCCGGAACTTGATCCGGTGATATAATATTTATTCACGATCCTCCTTAAAGAATATACTGGCTCAGGTCCTTATTTTTTACAAGTCCTTCAAGTTTCTCCGAAACCTCTTCCTTGTTGATGACGATTTTCG
>JAGTVG010000323.1 GCA_018224645.1 Cyclobacteriaceae bacterium | reverse complement strand
GGTATTCCATTTTAAAAATAATTTATGAATAATCGGGGTAAATCGGCCGCATGAAGCTATCCCGAAAGGGCCGAAAAAATTCTGGTAATCCCCTTTCTCCCCAGGAAGATTTTCGCAATTCAATACCTGATGTATTGACTGGCGGTGGATCGCCCCTTTAAATCGATAAATTTCAGGATATAAACGCCACCGGGAATACGGCCAAAATCAAATTGCCTGACAATATATCCTTCGATCCTCAGGGGAACCTCCAGCAATTGGCCAAGGGAGTTATAGATGTATAAATATCCATCACGGTCAGTCCGGATATTTAGGAGATCATCATTGTTGGCGGGGTTCGGATAAACCACAAGTTCAATGTCCTCAGAATCGGAGATCTTCCTTTCCACGGCACTCCTGTACAGGATTACTCCGCCTGATTCGCTTCCCGCAAGCAGAACGGGATATTCATCGGCAAGCAGGATCCCGCCCGTCAACCATGTGTGATATCCAAGTCCGGAAGTATCTGACGTTTCTAACATGGGATTGAAGATAAGCTCAGTGAACTTTTGAGGCTGGTCCTGATAATTCCTGTAGATATTCAGAACGCCGGTATAATCAGAAGTGATGAGGTCATCCCGGCCATCCAGGTCAAAGTCGGTTACGAAGGGGGCCAGGTTTCTCTTGAAATCAATAAAATCATCATCTATCCCCAAAAATGCAGGATCTTCAAGCTTAAAACTTGGGTTTCCGGCTGATCCGTTATTAACATGATATTCGAGCCGTCCCGTTGATCTTCCCAGGAGCATATCATTGAGGCCGTCTTTATTTACATCTGTAAAAAATGGCGTGTCATCGATCTTGATACCCAGGTCAAGAATGATTGATTCCGCTGTTTTATATTTCAGACCCCCTCCCGGCGCACTACTGTTGAGATAAAGCCTGGTGATGATCGTATTGCGCTCAGGGTCGGTGCCATTCAAAATCATGTCAAACGCACCATCATGGTTCAGGTCGGCAAAAACCGGAATAAAATCATAAAGTTGGAGGTCGCCCAATCCCAGGTAATCCTCATATTTCAATTCAAACGCCGGATTCAGGAAATCGCCCGTATTTTCATAAACACGGATATACCCGTAAAAAGCATTATCTATTTCTTTCCCGTTTGCCCCGATGATCAGGTCGAGATCCCCGTCCCCATCTTCATCCACCAGCGATGGAACTGCATTTCCCCCGAGGTCGATCATTCCGGATTGCAGGAACCGCTCGGTAACGAAGGTGAATTCAGGCAGTTCATTGGTGCCTGTATTCCTGTAGAACCATGAAGAACTGCCGAAATCGATCCTGTGATCGATATTATACTGCTCATTGGGAGCAACCACAAGATCCCTGATCCCGTCCAGATCAAAATCATCCATATAACCCGCCGGATGAATGAAAAAATTGGAGGGTTTATCCGGATCAGGAAAATCAGTTTCGAAACTGATCATTTTTGCCTCCTCCGGACTGCCGATATTCTCAAGATAATAGAGTTCCTCACACTGCTCGTGACCCCCCAGGAAATCCATGTCACCATCATTGTCCATATCGATGAGTAGTATGCTTTTCCCCCCGGCGTGCATCACCCTTCCAGCTACGAAATCTGCACAGGATTCACCAAATTCTTCAAATGCATACAGCATACAATCGCACTCCTCAAAATAACCCCAGTTCCGGCTGACAAGTTCGTAATCCAACTGACCACAGGAACCGGTTTTTTCGACACTCATGTTCTGATGATGCCGGATGAATCCCCCGATAGCAAAGTTGTATACCAGGATATCAAGGTCTCCATCCCCATCAATATCTTCAATGGCGGGTACATCCGTGATGTTTACCTGTAAATTAATATTTCCCGAGGAGGTGAGTGTCAGGACCGGGTCCGAAATCAGCTCCCATTTCAGGAATTCTCCTGCCGGTGTGACATTGCGGTACACCTTCATCCCCCTGTCTGCATTGGCAAAAATATCCTTTCGGCCGTCACAATCATAATCCTTGAAAAGGATCCAGCCTTCGATCTCATCAGGGAAAAACGGACGGATGTCAGGGCTGTAAATAAATTTGTCTTCCAACAAAATAAACGGATACAGGGTTCTGGAGGAACGGTCAAACACCACCAGGTCTTCCAGTTGATCCCCGTTAATGTCAATTCTTCCATATTGTCCGGCATTCAGTCCTCCGGTCCAGGGATTGGTGAGCAATTTCCCGCCTTCCGTTACGGTTATGGAAGAATCGTACTGAAATAAGATCTGAGTTGAACCATGGTAGGGGATCGGAAAGAAAAAAAATACAAGTACAGCTATTTTAATTTTCAATTCCATCCCGGTAATCCTAGACAATAAATTCTGAACCATCACTCGTTACTATTATAAAGTTACTTTCTATATTCGAAGAATAGTTGATTTAATCCGGAAAATGATTCATGATCTTTACCAGAAATACCTGAACAGTACCGGTATCAGCACCGATACCCGGAACATCAGGAAGGGAAATATTTTTTTCGCATTGAAAGGCCCGAATTTTAATGCCAACAAATTTGCAGGTCAGGCACTGGAATCAGGAGCATCCTATACGGTCATCGACGATCCTGACGAGAAAATTGATGCCCGGATGCTTCTTGTCAATGATGGCCTGCAGACCCTTCAGGAACTTGCCAGACTGCACAGGAGTAACCTGAAGATCCCGGTATTCGGTCTGACCGGGAGCAATGGCAAGACCACCACCAAGGAACTGATCAACGCGGTGCTTTCGCAGAAATATAAAACCCATTCCACCCAGGGGAACCTGAATAATCACATTGGGGTCCCGCTCACCATTCTGGGAATGAATGATTCTACGGAGATCGGCATCATAGAAATGGGAGCCAACAAGATCGGGGAAATCCGGGAACTCTGCCAGATTTCCAGGCCTACCCATGGGCTGATTACCAATATCGGACAGGCTCATATTGAAGGATTCGGGAGCCTGGAAGGCGTGTTACGCGGTAAAAGTGAATTGTATGACTGGCTTCTCAACCAGCGGGGGACTGTTTTTTACAATTCAACCGATCCGGTCCTGGCCAATATGGCAAAGCGGTTTGCCAGTCCCTTATCCTATCCGGGAGAAAATGATTATTACCATTGTTCACTTGAAAAAAAGCTGCCTTATATTAGCATTAAAGCAGAAAATGACATGATCATCCAGACCCGCTTAATCGGTGGTTATAACTTTTTAAATATTGCTGCAGCCTTATGCGTTGCAAAGTTTTTCGACGTTCCTTTTACGGCATGCCGGCAAGCCATAGAAAACTATGAACCAAGGAACAACCGTTCCCAGATCCTGAAAAAGGATTCCAACACCCTGATCCTGGATGCCTATAATGCTAATCCAAGCTCCATGGAAGCGGCGCTGAACCATCTGAATGAACTCGATTCAGACAATAGGATAGCCATCCTGGGGGATATGTTTGAATTGGGGGATTACGCGGAGGAAGGGCATGGGAAAATAGGTGAAATTACGAAACAAATGGATCTGAAACTGGTCATATTCTGTGGCGATAAAATGAAACATGCTTTTGAAAAAAACCGGGATGCCAGGTATTTCCAAACACGGAATGAATTGGAAGGATTCCTTAAAAATTTTACCTTTGAAAATTCAACCATCCTGATCAAGGGATCACGGGCTATGGCACTGGAAAATATTGTAGAAAAATTAAAATCCAAATGAAAACGATACTCGATTTCCTTGATGACCTGCGAAATAACAACACTAAGGAATGGATGGATAAAAATAAAACCAGGTTCCAGGAGGCCAGAAGAGAATTCGAATCGCTGGTCAGTATCCTGATCGACCGGATCACCCTCTTTGACGACAGTATCGCCGGTATACAGCCGAAAAATTGTATCTTCAGGTTAAACCGGGATATCCGTTTCAGCAACGATAAGAGACCTTACAAGGAAAACATGGGGGCATTTATTTCCGGTGAAGGTAAGAAGGGAGTTGACGGGGGTTATTATATTCACCTTGAACCGGGTCAGTCGATGCTTGCCGGAGGGAGCTATATGCCCCCTGCCGATGTGTTAGGTAAAATCAGGCAGGAAATAGATTATGATCCGGAACCCCTTTTATCCTTTATGCGTGGGAAATCCTTCCGGCAGTATTTCGGGGATTTCGCGGGTGACCGCCTTAAAACGGCGCCAAAAGGATATGCGGCGGATCATCCCAATGTGGGTCTCCTCAACCTGAAAAGCCTCATCGTTACCCACCCGCTTTCCGATAAACAGGTGACGGGGGATAATTTTATCGGTTATGCAACAGAGGTGTTTGCATCGATAAAACCGTTAAATGATTTTCTGAAAACGGCCATCAGGGAATAGTTTTTTTGTATATTGGAAACTCTGGAATGGGTAATTTTTATTTGAAATACAGCCATCATTCAATATCCGGCCCGGAATCCTGGATCAGGGGGATCATGACCATTTTCCTCATTTTTATAACCCTAATTCCGGGTATATCCGATTCAATCGATGAATATTTCCTGGAAAATATCGGTGGCATCAAACAGGCCATTCTGATCAGGGGTGAAAATACTGAAAATCCTGTCATGCTTAGGCTACATGGCGGACCGGGATATCCGTATTTTCCTTATCTTCCGGAGGATGGACCCCTCAGGGACCTTGAAAAGCATTTTACGATGATCTATTGGGAACAGCGGGGAACAGGGGCATCCTTCAGTCATAAGCTGAAAAAATCTTCGATGAATGTTGAAAGATTCGTTGAGGATGCCCGTGAAGTCATCCGGTTTGTTAAAAAGAAGATGAATGTTAATGCGGTATATATCTGGGGACATTCCTGGGGGAGCAATATCGGTATCCTTCTGGCTGAGAAATATCCGGGAGAAATCATCGCCTATATCGGGACAGGACAATCCGTTGATCCCCTGGAAAATGAAAGGGCCTGTTACCAACATGCCCTGGAAAAAACATCAGGCGAAAACAACCTGAAAGGATTGAAGGAGTTGAATAAGATTGACACGGCCAATTATGGATTAAAAGATGCCCTGAAAGTGCGAAAATGGTTATATTCCTACGGTGGGGTTATTTTTTCAAACGGGGACGAAAGGTCCTATATCGATGAAAAAATGGTCAGAAGGATCTGGCAGACCCCGCAATACAGGTTAAGCCATAAGCTGAACATCATTTTTCACCCTTATTACTCCGGCAGGCATTTGTGGGACGACATGAAGGCCATCAACCTGATTGAACAGGCTCCTGAAATCCAGGTTCCTGTTTATTTTTTGCTTGGCCGGCATGACCGGATCGTTTCATCCAGGATAGCCGCTGAATATTTTGAACGCCTGCAGGCTCCTGCAGGAAAACAATTGATTTGGTTTGATTATTCAGCTCACCGTCCGCACACCGAGGAACCAGATAAATTCTTTCATACCCTGGTCGATAAGATCCTGCCGGAAACACAGAACCGGATTCGCATACCGGATTCATCCGTGACAGAAAAAGAATAAAGCGGAACAATATCATACTCATGCCATCACTCCGAGTGATGGCATGAGTCATTTGGAGTGATGGCATGTGGAGTGATGGCATGAGTTGAGTACGCTCAGTGATGGCATGAGTTTTACGGCTGAGGATCCTGGATGTTGAAATTCAGCGGTAAGCTATCATCGGAATCTGCTAAGCGGGACGCAAATGGAGTAGAAGGCAATTCTGGCAGAAGGGTCGGCCATGACCGGCCATTCCCGGAGCAGGCCCTTGATCAATTAAATTCTGACGGCCCTCCCAGCGATTTACAGTAAAAACATTCCTTTGTTTCTTCCGGATGTTTGAAAGGAACCGATGGATCAAATATTTCCTTAATCAATTGGGAAAGACAGGATTTGAATTCCTCCATCATCGGCCGGATATCCTCAACCGGTTGAGCAGGAAGGTTCCGTTGCTTTTTCAACTTGATCCTGATATCAAAATGGGCAGCATGCAATTCCTTGAAATTATATAAACCTGTAACAACCGGCATATCTTCTTCCCGATGATTCCAGAGATACATCAATGCATATAAAAAAGTCTGAAAAACAGCTTTGTTCTTGTTTTTACCGGATGGTTCAAACAATTCAGGAACCGATCCGAACGTGGAAAGGTCACGCCCGCTTTTATAATCGATGATCCTCAGGGTACCATCCTTCATATCCACCCGGTCGATCACCCCTCTCATGGCTACCAGCCTTTCCTTTCCGCCAAGCTCAACCGGGTAATAAACCTGACAGGGAACTTCCAGTTCCCGGATCTCGAAAGGTGCCTGCGACTGGTCATATTCAAGGATCTTTTTAACATATTTCCTGATGATTTCACGTCCCAGCAGGTTTTTTCCTTCAAACCTGAACTCCTCTGCCTTATATTCCAGTCCATGATAAACTGCAAATCCATGGGTGATGGCTTCCCTGATTCCCTGTCCGATCTCCCTGAAAATTTCCCTGTTCAGCATCCGGCCCTTATATGGCAAATATAAATACTCCATGACCTTATGCAGGATCCTTCCGAATTTTGCCGCATCGAGATCTTCCGTCACTTCCTGTTTTTCATCAACATCGTAAACATACCTGTAACAGAAACTCAGCGGGCAACCCAGATACATGCTCAGTTTCGACGGGGTAAGGTATTTGATATCATCCTGCTGATTCACCAGATACCTGCCTAATTTCCGCATGATAAATTCATCCTTCCGGATTTCAATGGATGATCTTGACTGAATGGAAATATTGTTCACAAGCGATTGTGTATCCACAGGAAGTTCCGATTCAAATTTTAACTGATATATATAGCGGCTGGGTTCAGCCTTCCTGTTATAGGCATCCTCAGCATTGTAGATCAAAAAAATCTTTTCCGCCCGCTGGACAAGCCTGTAAAAAAGATAGGAATAAATGGCATCCTGGTTTTCGGGAACCGGAAGTCCGAAGGCCCTCCTTACATTATGGGGAATGAAACTGGATTGTGAGGCAGTCCTGGGAATAAACCCCTCATTTACACCGGTCATGATCACATTCCTGAAATCGAGATTTCGGGTTTCCATCAAGCCCATGATCTGCAGGCCTTCCAGGGGTTCCCCTGTAAATGGTATCTTTTCATGCCGTGCATACGATCTGATAACTTTTCTGATCAGGCTGAAACCAAGTTCGATATCCCGTGAAAAGAATGTCTCCTTAAGGCGGTTGAAAAATTTATAAAGGACGAGGGCTGATTCCTTCTCAAATAAAAGATCATTGGATTCACCGGGTGATAAATGGCTCCTGATCCTGATCAGGGTATTCATAAGGTAGTCAAACAGGTCGCCGGGATGAACCACAACCTTAAAAATTTCCCGGAGTTCAGCTGCATCGGCAAAAAGATCAGCAGGCACATGGATCATATTATTCTTTTGGATCAGCTGGACAATCCTCCGGCCCTTTTCCGGATCGATATTCATAATATAGGGATGATTCAGAATATCGATCACATTCCCATGGTTGAACCAGTTCTTTTCTGATCCTCTCCTGGTTTTTTCCTGCAATTCGAGGAGATGCTCAAAGAGGCTGTAGAAAGTGGAATTTACCACCGGGTAACCCATGGTGATATTGAACTTCTGAATTCCATCAGGAAGTGTGTAAAGCAGCAGGGTAAGGAGCGATTCATCCGGAAGTACGATGACCGTATCTTCCAGGCCGGCATCCGGTTGCTGATCCATCAGGTCGCTCACGATATTACCGGCGATCTTCGCCTGTCCCGGATACTGCGCGGCGGAAATGAACAGGATCTCCTTCTCCGGATCCTTAAAATGGGAAGGAATTATTTTGGAAAATGAAGATTTGAAAACCGGATCCTGATGATATTTTCTCAGGAATAAACCCGCTTCATGCAGAGGGTCATCAAAATAATAGGCATCGAGATCCCAGTAGATCCTTCCGTCCTTTTCCTGAATGACCCATTTGATAATATTTTCCTCGACCAGGGTCAACGCATTAAATCCAGCAAAAAGAACCTGTTCATTTCCCCAGGAAATCTGATTTGTCTTCATTTTTTCCCATACATGGCGGTAAATCAAACCCTGGTACCCATATTTTCCTGATTTCAGCTTCCTGACAAAATTCAGATAAATGGAATTCAGCGAATTCCAGAAAACAGCGAAATTTTTTTTGTTTTCAGTAGGTTTCCCGAGGGCAGCCGACCAGAAACTCTCCATCGCCTCCTTCTGTTCTTCTGAGAAAAAATGGAATCGGGTATCTATTTCCTTCAGATTTTTGAGGGAAACGAACAGATCACCTGCATTGACCAGGTATTTATCGACTTCATCAAAATCCTTCAATAACATTTCTCCCCAGAAATAAAAATTATCGAAAGATTCCCTGATGGGGTTGGCTTCCCGGTATACTTCATAAAGATCCAGCAGCAGTGTCATGCGGTCAGCCACTGTGTAGTCTGAGAATCTGAGAATAAAATCTTCGATACTCAGGATTGCCGGAGACCATATGGGTTCCCTGATCAACCGGGCAAGTGCCTTGTTGAAAAACAATCCGGCCCGCCTGTTCGGAAAAATGATGCAGCGTTGATCCATATTACCCGGAAATTCTACGATGATCCGTTCTGCCAGTTCTTCCAGGAACCCTTTACTGTTCTTCATACTGATACAAGTTCACCGGTGCCAAGATATAACAGGAAGCCTTCTACCTTTCGATAGCCCATCTGTTGAAGGATCTGTTTGTAACCACTGACCTGGTTGCCGTGTTCCGGCCGGAACATCCCGGTCTTAAAATCAACCACAATTATATGGTCCCCATCGATCATCACGCGATCCATCCGGCTTATCTGGCCTGACCTGGGTAAAACCGGCACTTCGGTTTTTACCTGCCATTTTCCGGTAAACCATTCTTCCACTTTTTTATTTTCCCAGAGTTTATTCAGCATTTCCCGGATTTTTTCCTGCTGTCCCATCCTGACCCTGCCTGTTTTAATTTCAGCATCGATTACTTCATCTGCCTGATCCTTCAGAAAGATCCTGGATAAAAGATCGTGCAGCAGGATCCCATAATGGATCTTTTCTCCTGCATGAAATTCTTCATCTTCCTGTGAAAACAGATCCGGTTGCTTTCGGATTGATATTTTTTCATACCAGCCTCCTTTTTTATATTTTCTGACCGTATAAACACCGGAGGTTATCTTCGTCCCTTCCGCCTCCGGTATATCCCCATGGGTATAGATGAATGCCTCCTCTCCCCATGGATCGTCCTCAGCTTCCTTCTCAAACGGGATCTTCTGGCTGAAAAGTGGATCCTCCATGACCTGAAATACAACATCGCCTGACGTTTTAATCCTTTTGGGGTCTGAGGGCAGTTCCGCGAAAACAAAAAGTCCGCTGACTGCACGTGTAAAAGCTACATAAAGCAGGTTCAGATTATCCATGTAGGCCAGAGACTGTTCATCCAGGTAATTCACATAAAAATCAGATCCTGTAAGGGCAGATTCATATCTGATCGGATAGTACGGTACCTTGCAGAGTAAATCATCCCCGTTCCGGCACCATAATAAGGTTGAATTTGGCATATGATCAAGGTTCCAGGAGCAGAAGGGAATGATCACCATTTCAAACTCTAATCCTTTCGACTGATGTATGGTCAGGATCTGAATAGCATTCTGCCCTTCAGCAGGTTTTATGGATTGCTTTTTACCATCGGATTCCCACCAATCCATGAACGAATGCAGATCGCTTTTATTCCGGCTCAGATAATCGAGGATCACACTCTGAAGACCGGTCAGATAAGCGTGTTCAAATGGGAATTCCTCCAGCCCGAGTTTTTGTATGATCCTTTCAAGCATATCGATCAGCGACAGGGATCTCCAGGATCCATCTATGCTATCTCCGGGAATGCTGCATCCGGAATTTCTGCTTTCCATAACGGTGCTGAATATCCTGCCGGGATTATCATCATGACTGCCATTTTTCAAAACGGCCAGCCAGTAATGAAGATTGATCCACGAAAGAGAATCATTCTCATCGAGGATCAGTTTCATATAACCGATCACCGCATTAATGGCCGGGGAACTGCAGAGAAACAATGATTCGGAGGATATCACATCATAACCATAGGGACTTTCCGGATGAAGATTTTTATACCCGAGTAAAAAATCTGCCACCTGTTTACCTTCGTCCCTGGTCCTGACAAGTACGGCAATGTCATGCAGGGAATATCCCCTGTCCTGGATTTTGTGGATGATCTCTATCAATGGGTCGAATACCTTTTCATTCCAGGGAATCCTGTTTTCACTTCTCCTTCCCCCCGATATGAACCGGAGAGAAACGGCACCGCCTTCCTTGTTGGATCCGTTTGCAGGCACATCCTGGGCTGCATCCCCATAAACTTCTGCAAACCGTTCACTGAATGAATGAACAAGTTCGGTAAACTCTGTTGAATTTTCTGTTTCCTGTTTATCGCGGTAATACTGGCCGATCCGTCCGGGCAGCTTTTCGAACAGCAGGTTATTATAGCCAATGATGTTTATCCTGCTTCTCCAATTGATATTCAATCTTTCTTTGTTGATATATGATTGCCCGATATCCTTCTCAACCTGAAATTGAAGCAGTTGCCAATCCCCCCCCCTCCACCTGTAAATCGACTGTTTTATGTCCCCTACAAGCATATTGTAATTTCCCATGGCCAACGAATTTTTAACGAGCGGTTTAAAATTCTGCCACTGAAAAATGCTCGTATCCTGAAATTCATCCATTAAAAAATGCTGAAAATGGTTTCCAACCCTTTCATAAATGTAAGGGGCATCGTTTTCCCCGATGATGATCCTGAGCAGGCGGGAGAGATCGGATATCAGGATCACGCCATGTTCCAGCCTGTATTTTTTAAGATTCTCAAGGAGGTTTGAATATAAACCAAGGTTATAAAAAAGTTTTATGACCTGGTTGTAGGTATTCTGCTTTCTGATATGATGATTGTAAAAATCTATGGCCTCATGGTAAAGCTCAAAAAGTCCTGCATCCAGCATAGCCATGATCCTTTCCTTATCCGGAGATTTTTTTGAATACCAATTCTCCTTATTCTCATAGGCTGACATGACACGGGTACTGAGATTAAAGTCAGCACCTGACGCCAGTTTCACAAATAATCCACCCGGGCCCTGGTTAGCGTAGATAAGATCCTCCACATTCAGGCCTGAGCGGTCCATCATCTGCAGGCCTTCCTTCCCGAAATTCCTGAGGCGGTTTTCGAAGATTGATTTTTCCCTGAGCAGATCTTTCAGCAGGAATGAGAGTTTTTCCTTATCAAGGATATCTACCCCGGGATGATCGAAATACTGAAAAAAACGGTCATAATATATTTCCCTGGCCAGATTTTTTACCTCAAGCCTTACATCCCAGGTCTTATTTTCCTCGATCTTCGATTCGGTAAAACGGACCAGCCAGTTCATCAGCTGCGGATCCCTCTCAAGATCCAGGAAGATCATGTCTAGGATCTCATCCGTAACCCTGTCCAGATCAAATTCAATCGTAAATCCGCCATGGATCTCGATGTCCCTGGCGAATGAAGTAAGGACCTTTTGAAAAAAACTGTCAATGGTGCTGACGGAAAAATAACTGTATCCATGCAATATGGCTTTTAACACCTGCCGGGATTTTTCCTGAAGCATTACTTCATCCCATCCGTTTTCCTCCCGGAGTAACTTTACCAGCCCTGGACCTGCCCTGCCGTTTGCCAGGTCATCGAGGTTACCGATGATCCGGGCCTTCATCTCATAGGTCGCCTTATTGGTAAAGGTAACCGCAAGGATCTTCCGGTAATATTGTGGATTCCGGAGTGCAAGCTTCAGATAATCCGCTGCAAGCCGGTATGTTTTACCGGATCCTGCCGATGATCGATATATTTTGAATTGAGGGGTTTCCACATCAGAAATCAGAAAAAACCAGGGATTTACCCTTAAAGAACACGGAAAATGCTGACTAAATTACAAATTATGAGAGATTATCCGTTTCATGCAACTTTTAATGACATAACCGTTGTAAAAGCAAGGAATTGAAAGTATTTTTGGCTTGTTTAAAATGAATCTAAATAAAGATGGTCAAAACCATCGCTGATCTGAAGATTGGCGAAATTGCTGTAATTAAGAGTTATCAGGATCATGATCTTACCCTGAAGTTATTGGAAATGGGATTTATTCCCGGATCTACGGTAATGATCAACTATAAAGCACCCCTGGGCGATCCCATTTCTGTCAGGATATCAGGATATAATGTATCGTTGCGGCTGGATGAAGCCGCCATTATCAACGTAGAGTAGGTATGTTGCTGGAGAAAGAAAAAATAGTCATTGCATTGGTTGGAAATCCCAATTCCGGAAAAACATCCCTGTTCAATCAACTGACCGGACTGAATCAGAAAATCGGAAATTATCCGGGTGTCACCGTGGATAAAAAATCAGGATCGATGGTCCTTCCGGGTGGAAGAAAGGCAGAAGTGATCGATCTTCCGGGAGCTTACTCCATTTACCCCCGGTCTGATGATGAAAGGGTGGTATTTGACGTGCTC
>JAGTVG010000322.1 GCA_018224645.1 Cyclobacteriaceae bacterium | reverse complement strand
CGTTGCGGATGCAGTTTCCAACCTGTTTAAATTTACGATTTCCTCATGAAGTGCTTTATAGGCAAACGAAAAAAACACTTACTGATTAAATTATCCCCAATTTCATACACTCATCAACCACTCTACCGTTTATTTTCATATTCCCTGATCACCTCCTTCAGGAAATCATAAAAATCGGCAGAAAATTCCTTCCTCTTCAGGCCATATTCCACTGTTGTTTTCAGATAGTCAAGTTTGTTGCCAATGTCATAACGTTTGCCTTCGATGATTGCCGCCATAACATCCTGTCTTTTGGTAAGCAGCATAAGGGCATCGGTAAGCTGCACCTCATTGTTTTTTCCCTGTGAAGTATTTTTAAGCGCCACAAATATATCAGGTGTAAGTATGTATCTTCCGGCAATGGCCAGATTTGAAGGGGCTTCCTCGATGGACGGTTTTTCAATGAACTGGCTGATATTCAGTATCAGGTCACTCAGTTTTTTACCCCCGACAATACCATACCTGGAAACTTTATCCTTGGGGACTTCCTCAACCGCCACCACACTGCACCGATACTGGGCATATGCATCGATCAGTTGTTGCGTAACGGGGATAGCTGAATCGATGATTGTATCCCCCAGCAATACCGCGAAGGGTTCATTCCCGGTATGAAACCGTGCATACATGATTGCATCCCCAAGACCGAGAATCTCTTTCTGCCGTATATAATGGATGTTCGCCATATCCGCCAGGTGCCTGATCTCATGGAACAATGCATCTTTATCGTTATTTTCAAGCCGTGCTTCCAGTTCCGGATTACGGTCAAAATGATCCTCAATTGCCCGTTTTCCCTTCCCGGAAATGATCAGTATGTCCTCAATCCCCGAATCGACAGCCTCCTGGACAACGTATTGTATGGTAGGGGTATCGATGATGGGCAGCATTTCCTTTGGTTGCGCCTTGGTTGCCGGTAAAAATCTTGTCCCCAATCCGGCAGCAGGGATTACAGCTTTTGTAATCATCTTTAAAATATATAGGGTTTAATAATTCTCGCATTGACTGATTTCATGGCTACCACCAGTTTTTTTAACATTTCATCATCCGTGTACATCCCGATGATGGATCCGCCGGAACCGGTAAATTTCGCCGATGCCCCGCAATTCCTGGCCACCTTAACCAATTGTTTATTGCTATCGCTGATCTTCATGATCGTTGATCTGAGGTCAAAATTCAGGTTGATCAATTCGAACAGCTTTGCATGATCTTTATTCAGGATCGCTTCCTTCCCTTTTTCGGCCAGGGAGGCAATTTCATTGAGGGTATCGATGGTTAATTTTTCTCCCGCATCAAACCGGGACCGGATATTATTCAGAACAGTCCCGGATATTTTTCCCAGATCGATTTTATAGGCAATGTATAACTGGGGAAGAAGATTCGGATCGATGATTTCATATTTTCCCCTGCCTGTTTTTTCCAGATATGCCCGGTCAAAATCCATATAAACACAACCTTCATACACCTGGATCACCCTGTCCTGCAGACCGGCATTGATTCCCAACTCATCCGCCTCTACAGAGAGAATGATGGTTGGCAGTTGTTCCTTGGGTATCTTAACCTCATAGAACTGCATCAATGCCCTGAAGGTAGCGGTGATGATGGCTGATGACCCGGCCAGACCAATCTGCCGCGGAATCGAAGAATGATACCGGATGGTAAAGTTCTTACTGCTCAGCCTGAGTGAATTTTCCTCGCAATATTCCACAAATTTTTTTATGGCTGCTTTCACCAGGCGGGTTGCCCCATAGTAACCGGTCAGGTTCACTGATTCCACGAGGTCATATACGTTCTTGAAGATGTTCAGGTCCTGGTCACGCGGTTCAATGTGCAATTCCGGGGTCTCATATAAGGAAATCTGGGCCCCGAAATTTTTAACAATCACCGAAATGGTTTTACCGAAATAGCCATCGGATGGATTCCCAAGCAGACCGGCTCTTGCAAATGCCCTTGTTTCAATGATCATCTGTTTAAAAAATCGTCAGTAATGGATACGGTGGATAAAAATATTTCAAATTTAATCCATTTAACAGTACCATCAATAATTTATATGGGTTAACTTTCCACATGGCATTTTATGAAAATCTGATCAACAGGCTCTTCCCGAAAGATAAAGAAGTGATCATCCATGAGGTATTAAAAAGATCTGTTCCGTTTTCCCGGTCCTACGATCTCTGGAAATCCTCCAGTCAGGCCGCTGAAGAACTTCAGGCAGTATCGGAATCGTATGATAACAGACTTTCAGACATTAAACCATCCATCGATATTGAGGTGTATTTTTCTCCCTATGCCAATGGGATCGTTATTTATCCGGAGAGAGGTGAATTTCCCCTGTCCATTGAATTCATCATGGAATATATCCGTGAAAAACTGGAATTAACAGACTATCGCCTGGTTCATGCTGACCGTAAGATGACGGAAAGGGGTAAAATGGTGACGGCGCTTGAGAAATATTATCTGAAACCTCCACTTTCAGCAGATATCCCTATCGATCAGAAATTCGGCAATGTGATCCTGGAGCTTAGCTATGAAAATGATTTACCATTGAAATTCAAAATGATGGCGAATATTTATTCGGACCGGTTGTATCATGAAGCCCATGCTTTTGATGATCTGATCGTCTTGCTCTTCGGATAAAGAACATCCCCGTCCAATTATTTTCTTTTAAAATTATTCACCTTACCTTTGAAAAAAAGAATTATTGATCATGAAAAGATTCATCCTTATCTTATTTTTTTATTCACTGTTAATCAGCGGTGCTTCGGCACAGATCTTTAAAACCTCACTTGAAATTACCATTCGTGACCGGCTCGGGAATACGGTTGAAGGTGCAAAAGTCCAGCTCTTCAAGACATATGAGGATTATCAGAATGAAACGAATCCAATTTCGGAGGTTCAGGTCACGGATAAGAAGGGACGCGTTCTGTTCAAGCAACTTGAAAGCCGGCCTTATTATGTAAATGCCAGTAAGGGCGATGACAACAATTACGGTGACGGGGAGATGGTGGATACGCTGGTGGAAAACCGGAAGAATAAGGTAACGGTAATCATAAGATAGCTGGAAGTTCGAAGTTGGAAGCTCGAAGCGGCTGGATGCTTAAAATTCGAAGCTGGAAGCCCGGGGCCCGAAAGTGCTGAAAGCTGAAAGTTCAATGCTGAAAGGAGCGGGAGTTGGCTGGAAGCCAGAAGCAACCCAAAGACTGAAGCCGGAAGCAATCACCCAATCACTCATTTTTTTCTGCCAGTAGATCCGTAACCCCCTATTTTTATCGTGGCCATGAGCCCATTCATCAAGTGAACCAGTAAACAAGTGAGCGACCCGCATTCATTTATTAATCATCTGTGTGCGATGAACAGCGGGATACGGCGGTTTTCGATGATCCGCCTGGCAACACTGGGGATGATCAGGTTGGATATCGTACTCCGGCCATAGGCACCCATAATCACCAGGGGATTTTCTACACTTTCTGCAAAATTCAGAATTTCCTGTGAAGTGTTGGTCCCGGTAAGCAATTGCATCCCAACATTGCTGAAATGCAGTTTGACCAACTCCATCAGGTATTTTTCATTTTTAATTTCTTCGTCAACACTGGGTGTTACGGTAAGATTGGTAACTATCTTGTTTTTAACCGATGTTGCGAAGAGATTGCTGAAAGCCCGGATGGCGAAAACAGACGATTCCTTACCGTCATAGGTCAGGATTATATTTTTAGTCTTACGGACCCCTTCCGGTACGATCAGCACCGGGCACCGGCTTTTTTTCAGGATCTGGTATAACAGCGAAGTATCCGGTTTCCGGGTCACATGATTGAAAAAAATCTGGTAGCTGAGTATCAGCAGATCCGCGTAAGTCGTCTGCTTTATTAGTTCAAATGAGGTCAGTTTGAAATCATTGTATATCTGATACCTGATGTTGGCTTCCCTGAATCCTCTTTCAAAATTGGAAATGACCTCCGTCTTTTTCCGGTCCTCCTCACTCAAGAGTTCATATTTCAGCGGCATCTGGTCGGCCAGCGAAGCCTCCTTCACATAGCTGCTGATCGTTGAGGTATAGGCCATGTCTTTTACGACATAGGCGATGAATAAATTCTCATTCACATCAGGCAAAAGATCATTGGTAACGGTAACCAGATCTTTTACAAAGGAGGATTTTTCTTCTAACGCAATTAATATTTTCGACATTCCGCTTTCCTAGATTTTTATCCTGCAAGTCCAGACTGGCCTTTTTGCATGATTTACGACATCTTCTGCAATACTTCCACTCAATAAATGCATGATCCCGGTCCTCCCGTGAGTGGCCATGGCGATCATATCTGCCTCTATATCCTGCGCAAAAAACATAATCCCATCCTCTTCCATAAAATCATTATATATATTCAGCGTATAATTTTCAATATGGTAAGCGGTGACAAAATCCCGCATCTGTTGTAAAATCTTTCTCGTACTCTCAAAATTATTGGGGGTGTTTATCCTCACCAGATGAAACTCTGCCTTAAAAATATCCTGCAATTTTTGTAATTCTTCGACAACATGG
>JAGTVG010000321.1 GCA_018224645.1 Cyclobacteriaceae bacterium | reverse complement strand
TTCCGGCCAAAACCATAAATCCGGGCTTGCGCGCCAGTTCAGGGCTGACAAACAGCGTATTTATTCCCGTTGACCGGAACTTTCTGAATAATACTTCCAGATCCCCCTGGTGATCATAGATCTTGACTGCGATGATCTTTTCTGAAGGGCCCTCCGGCGTATGGGTACAATCTGAAAAAATGAGGATCGAAAGGATAAAAACAAATACTCTCATCATGCTGCAACTGGATGAAATAAAAATACGCTTAATTTATTTTACTGCAAAATACTTATCTGTAAAACAGGGTAAGAACTGACTTTCAAACATACCACTGGGGTTCAATAAGAATCTTTTCGAGATCAGGCTGCCATCAAAACTTCAGGGACCCGGACCGGCTGTGCTTAAGGAGAAGCTATCCGGTATTGCAGGAGTGGAAGCTGTGTCGATATGCAGCGGCAATCCCATATCCGATAACATGATCGCACGGTATGACCTGGAGGATGGCACTTATTATGCACCTTATATGTTTTATGGAGATGTTGATAACCTGGAAACGCTTGGATTCGAATTGATAGGCGGCACTGAACCGGGAGTTGCATCGATTCATGGCAGACTTGTTAACGAGGCTTTCCTCCGTCACTTCAACATAGAAAATGAAGCGGCCATTGGACTTAAAATTCCAGGTACCGAGGAAGATCAGATTACCGGAATTGTCAGTGATTTTAATGTCGGTTCATTAAAAATAAATATCCCTCCTGCCATTATTGCACGATCCCTGTAGATGAATTAAGAAATGAATGAAATAAGCAGCATTCAGCTTACATTGACCACCACCTTTCCGGTGGTTTTTCCCTTTTGATAATATTTTACGGCCTGGATCAATTCCGGGAAAGGATATACATGACCCACATGCGGCTTCCCGATATCCAGATCCTGAATCTGCCTGAAATATTCTCCAATCCTTTCCTTTTTATGATATAAATGGATCAGGTTAAAGGACATGACCGACTTGTTCCATTCGATCATCCTCAAAGGATCAAGCCTGGGCCGTTTCCAGTATTTCCATATCAACCTGAGATAATTCGGTTTATTACCCGGTGTCATAAAATCCGCCGAACCATATACGATCATACGGCCTTCCGGTGACATCAGCCTGAATCCATCTTTCAGGATCTGCCCGCCAATACACTCCAGCACAATATTCAGCTCCCTCTTTCCCAGCTTTTCCCGGAGGTCTTCTCTGAAACGATCAGAGCGAACAATCCAGTCATTATAACCTTCTGATTCCAGGAGTGCAATCTTTTTATCTGATCCCACAGTCCCAATGGTATAGGCATTAAATCGTTTGGCTATCCGGTTGGACTGAATGCCCACGCCACCGGCAGCGGAATGGATCAGAACCGTCTGGCCCTCCCGTATACCGGCAAGTACGACCAGCGCATAATAAGCGGTGAATGCATGTACCAGGAATGCTGCCCCATCCTTATAATTCCAACCTTCCGGAAGGGGGATCACATAATGTTTATCTACGTTCAGATGATCACTGTATCCCCCGAAACGTGTCACACCCATCACAGGGTCACCTTCCCTGATCCCGCGTACATTCTTCCCTACGGCGATCACATCTCCCGCATATTCGAGACCAGGGATGAAAGACCCTTCGGGAGTAGCGCTGTACAAGCCGAACATGGCAGAGATATCTGCAAAATTCAAACCCAGGCACCGTACCTTTACCTGTAGCTCCTCATCGCCGGGCGAATCCAGTTCTTCTTCCACAAGCCGGAGATTCCTGATATTCCCTGCCCCGGGTACCATCCGATAAACATTTCTAACCATATTGACTTATTGATCAGGTTTATTTCAAAAATAATGTAATAAAGCGTAAGTACAAGGAAAGCGTTCACTGGCAGTATTGACTGATGGCATTCAGTCCAGCAATTTCGCCAAGGTCCGCTGAGCTTTTGAAATATTTACAGGCAAGTCCCGGATCATCAAGTTCAAGGTACAATAACCCGAGGTAATAATTGATTTCTTCCAGATCCGGATCCATGTCATATGCCCTCTTCAACAACCTTTCCGCCTCGTTGAATTGTCCCGATTTAAAATAATATATCCCCTTATTCCTGTAGGCCCATTTATTGTCCGGATCTTTTTCAATGCTCCGGTTGATCAGGGGCAGTGCCTCCTGCATCCTGTCCATCACCAGGAGAATAAATCCTTTATTATTCAAAAAATAGGCATTCCCGGGATCCTTTGTTAAAGCCGTTTCGATATGGGTCAGGGCCTTTTCAGGATCATTCCTTTTCAGGTCAAGCATTGAGCGGACATTATGAATATTCGCATTTTCAGAATTCAGTGATTCAGCCTGCTTCAACCAGTTTTCCACCTCTGTAAGGGAATCCAGGTCAAGAAAAATAACCGCCATATTGATCAGGATCTCCTCATTGCCAGGATCATCCTGCATGGCTTCCCCGAAACTGTTAATGGCTGAATCGTATTTTCCCAGATAATAAAAACATTCTCCCTTCAGAAAATGAACCGCGGAAGTATCCTTTAAATTGGATTCCACGATTTCCAGGTCATCCAAAGCCAGGCTGTATCTGCCAATCCTGATATTGGCATCCGCGCGGTTATAATAGGCCTGTATCATTTCCGGATCATGGAGAATTGCCTGGTCAAAGGAAATGATCGCATCCTTATACCGGTTCTGATTTTTATGGGCGACTCCCATATTGTTCCAGGCTTTTGAAAATGCAGGGTCGACAGTTACCGCTTCTTCGTAAAAACGGATAGCCTCAGCAAATTCATTCTTTTCCAGAGACAGATTTCCCCGGTTATAAAACCTGTCCCGTTTGATTTCTTTCATATCACAGCCTGCAAAAAGAATGATCCCGGCCATAATGACAAGGGTGATTATCCGATTCAGCCGGGGGAAAACCCCTGGTAAAATTTTACTGATCATAAATTCAAATTTTTACTAATTTCCATTTTCCTTTCCGGAATATCAACACCGCCAGGATTGCCAGGACAAGTTCCGATATCAATATGGCAATATAAATCCCTTTTATTTCAAGGGGCGATTGCACCGATAACATATAGGCCAGGGGGATCTGCAGCAACCAGTAACTCAAAAAGTTAATGATCGTGGGGGTCCGGGTATCTCCTGCCCCATTGAAAGCCTGGCTCACCACCATCCCGTATGCGAAAAAGATATATCCGGTACAGATATACCTGAGGGCAGTTACGCCATGGTTCACCACAATGGCTTCGGTATTGAATATCCTGACGAAATCTTCGGCCATAATAAAAAAGACCGCCGCAACGACTACAAGAAAAACCATATTCAGGTAAGCGCATTTCCAGACTGACTTTTCCGCCCGGTCAGGCTGATCCGCTCCCAGGTTCTGACCGACCAGGGTGGCAGCCGCATTGGCGATCCCCCATGAAGGCAATATGGTGAAGATAATGATCCTGAATGCAATGGTATATCCTGCCACAGCCTCACTACCGAATATGGATATGATCCTCACGAGCAGAATCCAGCTCGCTGTACCAATCAGGTACTGCCCCATGCCGCCAAGGGAAACCTTGATTAGTTTTTTCATTACACTGGCCTGATAAACCATGTTTTTCTTCAGCATCCGGATCACACCCGATCCCCGTAAGAGTATGTATAGCTGGTACAGCACCCCAACACCACGTCCTATGGTGGTCGCAATGGCCGCTCCCTGCACACCCATTCCTTCAATGGGACCGAGCCCGAAAATAAAAAGCGGATCCAACACAAGGTTGAGGCCATTAGATAGCCAGAGTACCCGCATGGCGATGGCAGCATCCCCAGCCCCGCGGAATACGGCATTCAATACGAACAATAACATGATGGTAATGTTGCCGCCAATCAGGATCTTCGTGTATCCATATCCGCTTTCGATCAGGGAAGAAGAAGCTCCCATCAGCCTTAAAAGGTCTTTCGCAAAAATAAAACCGGCTATACCGAAAATTGCAGATATCACAATGGCAATAAGAATGGCCTGCCAGGCTGCATCCGCCGCTGCTGATTTTTTATTTTCCCCGATACGCCTGGAAACCATGGCGGTAACACCCATACTCAACCCGACACCAATGGCGTAAAGGACCATGATGAGTGATTCTGTCAGGCCAACAGTGGCAATGGCATCCACCCCAAGGCGCCCAACAAAAAAGACATCCACCACTGCAAAAAGCGATTCCATGAGCATCTCGAGAACCATCGGTATGGAGAGCAGGAATATCGCACGATTAATGCTGCCCTGAGTATAGGTCTTTTCTTCCCCCAGAACAGCCATTCTGACATCCCTGATAAAATGTCGAATCCGGTTTAATTGTTGTTGATCATGCATAATGAGGAAATTTGAACTGGAAAAAGGGAAACGGAAGTGATGGTCAGACGTGCTTTTTTCCCGTTAGCACGGCAGAATAAAGAGGTATGATAATCCGATGAGCTTCATATGCATGAAATCTTCGGACAAAAATGGGAAAATAATTATTTTAATCCTAATAAAATTTTAATAATCAGACCGGTCATATG